>VBAO01000271.1 GCA_005883865.1 Candidatus Segetimicrobium genomatis | reverse complement strand
CGGGTCCGGCTGCAGGACGAGGGCTGGGTCGGCGTGGGGAGATGGCGGGGAGGAGAGGGCGCCACGCTGCTCCTCGCGATTCCGGAGACGTACATGAACGTGAGCGGCGAGGCGGTCAAGGACCTGCTCCGTCGCCGCCGGAGGAGGCCCGGAGATCTCCTCGTCGTCCACGACGACATGGACCTGTCCCTGGGCCACCTCAGGCTGCGGCCCGGCAACGGGCCCGGCGGGCACAACGGGGTGCGGTCGATCATCGAGGAGATCGGAACGGGGATGTTTCCCAGGCTGCGGATCGGGATCGGGCGGCCGCCCGCGGGCGTGGATCCAACCGAGTTCGTGCTGGAACGGTTCACCCCGGAGGAGCGGCTCAGTATCGACGCGACGGTGGCGCTCGCCGCGGATGCGGTGATGGTCGCGGCGGTCCAGGGGCTCGCCGTTGCGATGAACCGGTACAATCGCCGGGCCGCTCCGCAGGGCCTCGTGGGTGAACGGTGAGGAACGCGGTGGAAGCGCCGCCTGGGCGCGGCGGGCTCTCCTCGTTTGCGGCGGTCAGGCGATGGGTCGCCGACGAGACCTGGCTCAAGCGGCTGCTGACGGCCCGGCGCTGGATGAGCCGGGCGTACTTCGAGGTGCGATACATTGTGCCGGATCCCTGGCGCGTCGCGACGTCCCCGTACGAGCGGGAGCGCGCCCGGCTGTCCGTGGAGGTGCTCGGGGGCCGGCACTATGCCGGCGTCCTCGAGGTAGGCTGCGGCGAGGGGCTCTTTACCCCCCGTCTGCTGGACCGGTGCGGCCACGTCGTCGCCGTCGACTTCTCGGGGCTGGCGATCCGCCGGGCCCGCCGGCGATTCGCCGGCGAGCCCCGGGTCGAGGTGGAGCGGTTGGATGTTCGGACTACGGAGCTTGACCGAACGTTCGACCTCGTGTTCTGCGCAGAGCTCTTCTACTATATGAACAGCGCGGAGTTCGAGGAGGTCGGCGCCCGCCTGGTGCGATGGCTCGCTCCCGGCGGGGACCTCTGCCTGGTCCATGGGACGTCCGTCCACGACGCCGAGCCCGGCGCCGCCGAGACGGGGCAGATGAGCGCCCGCATGATCCACGACCGGTTCCGCCGGATGCCCGGCCTCGTGGTCCTCCGCGATCTCGCTCTGCCCCGCTACCGGGTGACCCTGCTCCGGCGGACGGAGGCCGGTCGTGCCTGACCGGCGGGCGGCGGCCCCGGTCCCTGAGGTGCGGAGCCTTCGCCGGGACGTCTCGGTGTGGGGCTCGTTCATGTGGGGGTTCGCCGATGTCGGCGCCGACATCTACGCCGCCCTCGGGATCGTCATCGCGGCCACGATGGGCGCCGCTCCGCTGGCGTTCGCGGCGGCGGGCCTCGTCTACATCATGATCGGTCTGGCGTACACCGAGCTCGCCTCCGCGTACCCCCTGGCGGGCGGCGGGCAGTACTTCGTCAGCCGCGGCGTGGGGGACGTCGCGGGGTTCATCGCCGGCTCGGCGTTGCTGTTGGATTACACGATCGACATCGCGCTCTTCGCCGTGTTCTCCGCGGGCTACATCAACTTCTTCTTCCCGGCGATCCGCAACTTCACGGTCACTCTGGGTCCCTTTCCGGTCATCGGGACGCTGCCGCATATCGCGCCCCTGTGGGCGGCCGAGACCTTTCTCCTGATCGGCCTCCTGACCTGGCTCAATGTCCGAGGCGTCCGCGAATCCTCGCTCCTGAACGAATTCATCGGGGCATTCGGGTTGGTCGTCGAAGCCGGGCTCATCATCATCGGCCTGGTCTTCGCCTGGAAGCCCGAGCTGCTCGTCGACCAAATGATCCACCAGTTTCCGACCCTCAATCAGTTCATGTACGGCTCGTCGCTCGCCATCATCTCCTACGTCGGGCTCGAGTCGATCTCGCAGGCCGCGCAGGAGACCCGCCGCCCGGCGACGGTCATTCCCCGGACCTCGATCGGCCTGATCGGGAGCGTGTTCCTCTTCGCCGTGTTCTTTTCGATCACGGGGCTCGGGGTGCTGCCCTGGCAGGCCTATGCCCAGGACGTGGACCATTCGGTGGCGTTGTTCGCCAGCCGTCTCCCGTTCATCGGGCCGATGGCCGGCCCCTTGACCGCGGTCCTCGGCGCCGTGATCCTGCTGATCTCCTCGAACACCGGCATCATGGGCGCGAGCCGCCTCGTGTACTCGATGAGTCAGCTCAATCTCATGACGCCGTGGTTCCGCGAGGTGCACCCACGCTACCGGACGCCGGCCCGATCCATCCTGGTCTTCTCGGGGATCGGACTGCTCGAAGCGCTGCTCGCGTTCCTCACGCCGAGCGCGGTGGACGCGCTGGCCAACATGTACGCGTTCGGCGCCACCCTGGGATACACGCTCGTCTTCGTCGCGCTGATCTCGCTCCGCATCAACGACCCGTACTCCCCCCGCCCCTACCGCGTTCCGCTCAACGTCCGGTGGCATCGGGGGGATGGGCAGATGATTGCGGTGCCCATCATCGGCCTCCTGGGGCTGCTCGGCGTCCTCATCACGCTGGCCGAGGTCGTCCTCACCCATGCGATCGGGCGGATCGCCGGTCCGGCGTGGGTGCTCCTCTGCCTCGTCTACTACGTCCTGTACCGGCGGCGCCAGGGGCTTCCCGTCTGGCGGAGCGTCAAACACCAATGGGAGGAGCAGCAGCGGGCGGTCCTCAAGGACGCCGAGGAGTTCGACCTCCTGGAAGAGTACGAGTTCGCGCTCGCCCAGCGAAACCGGCAGCGCGCGAGGGGGCAGGCGCATGCCTGAGGCGAGATTCACCCGCGCCGACGCGTACCGAACGGCGACGAGTGCCCTGATGGTCGTGCTGGGGATCGTCATCCTCGCCCGGACGCTCGCCTCGGGCCCGCACCTGCTCGCGTTGCTCGTCGGGCTCGGGTTTGTCGGACTCGGCGCCCACCGGCTTTCGTTCGTCGTCGCCTACCTCCGCCGTGGGGGATCCGTGTGAGCGGTCCCCTCCACCCGAGCCTGCTCGGCAGCCTCCTCGCGGCCGCCTTCGCGATCCCGATGGCGACTCTGCTCATCTGGATGCTCCGCCTGCCTCGGCCCGTGCCGCAGGAGGTCGCCCGGGCGGTCCGCTCCGTCGGGGCGGTGCAGACGATCCTCGTGCCGATCCTCGAGCACTACTACTCGGAGCGGGCGGTCGAACTGGCGAGCCGCCTTGGTCAGATGCAAAAGGCCACGATCCTCATCGGCTACGTCGTGGAGGTGCCGCGCACGCTGCCGCTGGGCGTTCCCCTCCCGCAGGTGGAGGAGCAGGCAAGCCACTTCCTCGCCCAGGCGAAGACGATCTGCAGCATGCATGCGCTCCAGGCCCAGGTCGAGCTCATCCGCGTGCGCGAGGTCGGAGAGGGAATCGCGCGGGTGGCGCGCGATCGGGGCGTGGACCTCATCGTGCTGGGGATCTCCCCCGGGGAGCGCCTCTCCGAGGGGTCCGCGGCCAG
>VBAO01000270.1 GCA_005883865.1 Candidatus Segetimicrobium genomatis | reverse complement strand
GACATCGGGAGGTCGACGCCGATCTTGACCGTGGTCATGCCGGCCGCGCTGACCGGATGCATCCCCCCGGTTCCAGGGGTCATCAGGACAAGCCCCAGAACCGCGAGGGCACTCAACAGTGCGATCGCTCTTCGCATGCTCTCTCTCTCCTTTCATACCACCCTTCGAAGGGTGAAACGGAGCAGGGTGCGTGGGCGGGCCGGTCCAGGGACCCCGGCTGCCTTGCTTCCCGCAGCCTCGTACGTTCTCGGAGGGAGGAATGGTTCCCTTTGCCGGGAGCCGCTGGGGCACCCCGCGGGAGCCTGCCGGTCGGGGCCTCAGGCCCCTCTCCCGGCCCCGCGTTCGCCGCGCTCCCGCACGAGGCTTCCCAGGACGAACATCACGTTGGCCGGGCGCTCCGCGAGCCGGCGCATGAAGTACGGATACCACTCCCGGCCGAACGGCACGTAGATCCTGACCCGGTGTCCCTCCCGGCGGAGCCGCATCTGGAGGTCCCGCCGGATGCCGTACAGCATCTGGAACTCGAACCGGTCGGGTCCGATCCCATGGGCCGATGCGACCCGGCGGGCCGCCGCGATGAGGCGCTCGTCGTGGGTGGCGATCGCCGGGTAGGCCCCCCGGCGGAGGAGCTGCTCGGCCAGGCGGGCAAACGCGGCATCCACATCGCGCTTGTGGGGGAACGCCACCGAGGGTGGCTCGGCGTACGCGCCCTTCACGAGCCGGACCCGTGCTCCCAGCGCGATCAGGCGCTCCACGTCGGAGACGCTGCGGCGGAGGTACGATTGGATGACGACCCCGACGTTCCGGTAGCCCGCCGCCCACATGCGCTCGAAGACCCCAAGCGTCCGCTCGGTGTACGGCGACCCCTCCATGTCGATGCGGACGAAGGTGGCCCCCGCCCCGTCCAGGATCCGGCGCAGGTGCGCCTCGCACAGCGCTGCGTCGAGATCCAACCCGAGCTGGGTCAGCTTGAGGGACAGATTGTTGTCGGCGGCCGTGCGGTGCAGCTCATCCAGGATGGCGAGATACTCCGCGGCGCTCCCCTCCGCCTCCCCGCGGGTCGTCGTGTTCTCGCCGAGGTGGTCGAGCGTGGCCGCAAGACCGGCGGCGTTGAGACCCCGGACGGCCTCCACCGCCTCGTCGAGGCGCTCCCCGGCGACGAAGCGCAGCGCCGTCCGCCGGAGGATCGGATGTCGAAGGGCGAACCGCGCGAGCCCCGGCTGTCGCGAGAGGGCCAGGAAGATCGGCCGCAGCATCCGGCCCGGCCGATCGGGGTTACGGGTAGATGCCGCGCGTCATCAACGCATCGGCCACCCGGCCGACGGCGCGGACAAGAGCCGCCGTGCGCATATCCACCTTGCGCTCCTGGGCGACCGTGAGCACCTCGCGGAAGCTCCGCACCATGATGCGCTCGAGCCGCTCGTTGATCTCCTCCTCGGTCCAGAAGAACGACTGCAGGTCCTGCACCCACTCGAAGTAAGACACCGTCACGCCGCCGGCGTTGGCCAGGATGTCCGGGACCACCAGCACCTTGTGCTCGGTGAGGATCCGGTCGGCCTCGGGCGTGGTCGGGCCGTTGGCGCCCTCCACGACGATCCGGGCCTTGATCCGGGAGGCGTTCCTCCCCGTGATCACCCCCTCGAGCGCGCTCGGCACGAGGATCTCGCACGGGAGCTCCAGGACCTCTTCGTTCGTCACCGGGTCGCCCCTGCGGTATCCCGCCACGGTCCCGGTCTGCTCCTTGTGGCGGAGCACGTCCGCCGGATCGAGGCCCTTCTCGTTGTAGACGCCCCCGCGGCTGTCCGTGACCGCGACGATGCGGCACCCCTGGCCGTGGAGCAGGAGCGCGGCGATGCTCCCGACGTTGCCAAACCCCTGCACCGCGACCCGGGCCCCCGCAAACGGCATCCCCAGGTGGCGAGCGGCTTCCCGGGCGACGATCATCACGCCGCGCCCGGTGGCTTCGATCCGCCCCTGCGATCCGCCGATCGAGATCGGCTTCCCCGTCACGACCGCCGGCACCGAGTACCCGCGGTGCATGCTGTAGGCATCCATGATCCAGGCCATCACCTGCGGATTGGTCCCGACGTCCGGGGCGGGGATGTCGCTCTCGGGACTGATCAGCAGGGAGATCTCGGTGGCGTACCGGCGGGTGAGGTGCTCCAGCTCCTCCTGCGAGAGTTCCTTCGGGTTGCAGATCACCCCGCCCTTGGCTCCCCCGTAGGGCAGGCCCACGACCGCGCACTTCCAGGTCATCAGCATCGCCAGCGCGCGGATCTCATTCAGGCTGACATCGGGATGGAACCGGATCCCGCCCTTGGTCGGGCCGAGCACCGTGCTGTGGTGCACACGGTATCCGGTGAACACCCGCACGGAGCCGTCCTCGAGCTGCACCGGGAAGTTGACGGTGAGCTCGCGTTTCGGATAGCTCAGGAACTCCCGGATGCCCCGCTTGAGG
>VBAO01000269.1 GCA_005883865.1 Candidatus Segetimicrobium genomatis | reverse complement strand
AATTCAGAGCAGTGATGACCCTAGGATTCGCGTGCTCATCCTGAAAGAGAAGGATCCGTCCAACACCCCGCCCCAAGTAAACGGATAGGGTCTCCCGGCGGGTCCCCGAGCCCACACCCCCCACAGCCGCGCAGCCCTCTAGTCTCTGCGATCTGCTGCCCAATTGCCGTGGGTGCAGGTGTCCGGGTGGACAACCTCATCAGCCCGGCCGGTACTGCCGGTTGTTTCAAGAGATACAGCCCCTTGCACCATTCGGATACGAATCCCTACCTGGAAGATCAGGCGATTAGACCCATTGGAACGCTTCCCCCGGGCGGGCCGCGCATGGTACACATGAATGCGGCTTTCCCCGGAAGGTCTTTGTCGTAAGATCTTTTCCTGAATGGCGGAGGAGCATAGTGCGCAATGGGCTGAAGCGTAGCCATCGGTATGTCGCGACCGGGATCTTGGTCGCCAGTCTCCTGATCGGTTCGTTGAACGGCACCGCGGTGAGCCAGCCTCCGGCGGGGTACCTCCTCGGTCCTGGAGATCTCCTCGAGATCTCTGTGTGGGGCTATCCCGATCTCACCCGGCAGGGCGTGGTCGGCCCCGACGGCGAGATCGCGCTTCCGCTCATCGGCATGATCCGTACCGCCGGGGTGTCGGTCGAACGCCTGACCGCGCTCATCGCCAAGGCCTACGCGGAGTTCATCATCGATCCGCATGTGGTGGTGACCATCAAAGAATACCGAAAACTGCATGTCTCGGTGCTCGGACAGGTGGCGCACCCCGGCTCCTATGATCTCCCCCTGGGGACGCGTCTCCTCGATCTCGTCGCGGCCGGGGGCGGCCCCACCGAGGCGGCGGCGCTTGGGGAGGCGCAGCTCCTGCGTCCTGGGCTGCCCGCCGTCCGCGTCGACCTGACCCGGGCCATGGCCGGCGAGCCGGAGGTGAACGCGCCGCTCGCCGGCGGAGAGACGCTGGTGGTCCCCGAGGACTTGACCAGCTTCGTGACGGTGCAGGGTGAGGTGGTCCGCCCGGGGCGGTACCGTCTGAAGGGCGCGATGCGCGTGCTGGATGCCCTGATGATTGCGGGAGGGCTGACGGAACGCGCATCGGTCACGCAGGCATCGCTGGCGCGGGCATCCGGGAAGACCGAGCCGCTCCTCCTGGAGGGGCTCCTGTTGCATCAGGAGATGGACCGCAACATCCCCTTGACCCCGGGGGATGTGCTCTTCATCCCTGAGGAGGTCGACAACAAGATCTACGTCATCGGGGACGTCAGGAACCCCGGGGTCTTTCCCGTGAAGGGCCACGTCACGCTGCTCCAGGCCATCGCGATGGCCGGGGGGCCGGAGCAACGGGGACCGGGCACCGCCGCGTCCGCCTTCGTCGTGCGCCGCAACGGCAATACCCCGCAGGAGGTCACCGCCGGTCCCGCGAGGGTGACCGCGCTTCCGAACGGGCACGCGCTCATCACCGCCGATCTCAAAGCGATCACGCGCGATCCCAGCCGGGACATCCCGGTCCAGCCCGGGGACGTCCTGGTGCTCCCAATGACGGGCGTGGGGGCATTCCAGGTGATCGCCAGCGTGCTCGCCGGGGTTGCCTACATCTTCAAGTAAGGATCGGGCATGACCGCAGAGATCCGGATAGAGGGTGGCCGGCCGTGAACCGTCCCTACGAAATGCGGCTTCGCGATGTGCTCGACGTGTTCCGGCGCCGGCGGCGGTTTGCCGTGTCCGCCTTTAGTATCGCCCTCGCGGCCGGGGTCCTGGTGTCGGCATTTGTGCGACCACCGTACCGGGCGTCCGCAACGATTACCGCGGCCAAGACTCCCCCGGTCGTGATCCTCGAGCAGCCCGGGGTGGCCGGCAACGCGAATGCGTTGCCGGGGATCGGCTCCCCGGACGTCCCCACGCTCGTCGCCCTCGTGAAGAGCCAGACCGTCCGCGACGACGCCATCGCGCGGCTTGCCCCCATGATCGGGGCCCGCAGAGCCCAAGTCCTCCTCAACCACCTGCGCGTGCGGACCCTGTGGAATACGGAGCTCGTGAGCGTTTCGGTCGAAGACCATGACCGCAACCTGGCTGCCGCGGGCGCCAATGCGGTCACCGCCAGCCTCGTGGAGATGGACCTGCAGGACCGCCGCGCGTGGGCCAAAGAGATGCGGCGGTCCGTCGAGGAGCAACTCGTCATCGTCGACCCGAGGCTGCATGCGGCCGAAGACGCCCTCGTCGCCTTCAAAACCCGGTACGGGAACGTGCCGCTGAGCGAGAAGACGGTGGCGAGCCTCAACCGCCTCGCCCAGCTCGAGGCGCAGAGGGTGGACGTGCGCGTGCAGTCGCGGGAGGTCAAGGGTCGTGTGCAGGCGGTTCGCAGCCGCCTCGCCGTCCAAGCGCGGATCTCTCCCTTCCAATGGATGCCCAGTCCTCTCATCAGCTCGCTCGAGACGCAACTCGCCAGCGAGGAGATCGAGCTGTCCGGCCTGCGTGGCCAGTTTACCCCCAAGCACCCGGCGGTCGTCAACGTGGAGGCGAGAATCGCGGAGACGAAACGCCGTTTGAACGTTGAGCTGGGGCACGGTCCGCAGGTCGACCGCTACGGCGTGGACCCGGTCTACCAGCAATTGATCCAGCAGGTGCGGCAGGACGAGGTGGCCGGCTCCGCATTGGATGCGCGTGACCAGGCGCTCACCAGCGAGGTCAGCCGGTACGAAGGTGAACTTCAAGACCTCCCCGCCCTCGAGCTCACCGAGGTCCGGCTGATCCGCAGCGAAAAGGAAGCGGACGACACCCACCAGCTGCTCACCGCAAAGCTGCAACAGGCGCTCGTCGCTGAGGCATCGATCGGGAGCGTTGTCCGGATCATCGACAGCGCTCAACCGCCGCTCCGGCCGATGTCGCCGCGATGGTTGGGCGTGGCCCTGGGGGGATGCCTCGGCCTGCTCCTGGGGTTCGGAGGCTCGCTGGTCAAAGAACAGATCGACGATCCCATCAAGGGCGCCGACCACGCCGAGCGGGCGCTGGGGGCGCCGGTACTGGCGTCGATCCCGCGGCCGGCGGACGAGGGCCGAGCGTGGCCGGTCCTCGCGGATCACGGGGCGCCGCCGGCATTCGCGGAATCGTTTCGGTATCTTCGCACCAGCCTGCTCCATCTCCGGCCGAGCCTGCCGCGGACGATCCTGGTGACCAGCCCCGGAGACGGCGGAACGACGGCTGCCGTCGCAAACCAGCTGGCCGTCGCGTTCGCCGAGGCGGGTTTGCGGACCTGGCTCGTCGATTGCGATCTGCGGACGCAGTCCCTGACGCGCGCTCGTGCGGGGTCGCACGTGCGGGCCGGGACACGAGAGGGAATCGCCGAGTGGTTGACCGCGGACATGCCCGAAGCCGATCTCCTGTTGGGGACCGCGACTCGGAATCTGACGTTCGTTGCCGCCGGGACCCCGACGCCGAATGCGGTGAACCTGCTCGGCGGCCCAAGAATGCGGGCGTTCCTCCGCCGGGACCGCGAGGATGTCGATGTGACCGTCGTCGCGGCGCCGCCGGTGCTCGCGGTGGCCGACGCCGCCGCGCTTGCGCCGCTGGTCGACGGCGTGGTGCTGGTGGTGAGGGTCGGAGTAGGCCCGCAGGAAGCGGCGGAGAAAGCGAAACGGCAACTCGAGGCCGTGGGGGGTCGCCTCCTGGGCCTCGTCGTCTTCGGAGTTCCGTCGGACACCTTCC
>VBAO01000076.1:3996-17087 GCA_005883865.1 Candidatus Segetimicrobium genomatis | reverse complement strand
ATGGCGGATACAATTTTCCGAGGAGCGGCCGCACACACTTTCTTCGCACCGGGCATCCGCTCAATGTGCTCGAGCTGGCGATGATCATGGATGGCTATACGGGATTGCGCAATGTCCTGATCGGGAACGCGTGGGGAATCAAGACCGACATGGTTCCACCCTATTGGGTCCCCGCGCGCACCCTGATGCGCAGCGAATAGACATGGACGGGGTCGGTCGGCAGCTCGGCAAAGCGGTGCAATGCCTGCGCTGGCTCCCGGCCTATGGCTGGCAGTGGCTGACGCGCCGGCCGCCGAGGACGGGTGTCGTGCATCTGATCATCGCGGTGGCCGATCACTTCGAACCGTCGATCGTGCCCGGAGTGCCGTTGGCCTATGCTCGCTTCGACGAGCAAGAGGAACGCCTGGAACGGTGGTGCGCGGAGTACCCGAAAGCGGTCGAATCCTGGCGTGACGTCGACGGGCGCCCGCTGCGCCATACCTATTTCTACCCCGCGGAGCAGTACAGTAAGGCCCTCGTCGATCGGTTGGCCGAGCACTGTCGGGCGGGATGGGGGGAGACGGAGGTCCACCTTCACCACGGCGTTCACGCATCGGATACCCCGGAGAACACTCGTCGACTCCTTGTGGAGTTCAGGGACGCCCTCGCCGGGCACGGCTGTCTGTCGCGTTGGAACGGTGAGGGCGGGCCGCGCTATGCCTTCGTACACGGCAATTGGGCCCTGGCCAACTCGGGGCGTGGCCATGGCTGCGGGGTCGACGAAGAGCTACAGATCCTGGCCGAGACGGGCTGCTATGCCGATCTGACGCTTCCGTCCGCCCCGCATCCTGCCCAGGTGGCGAAAATTAACGCCCTCTATGAGTGTGCGCTTCCGCTGTACCAACGCGCGCCCCATCGCAGAGGACGAGACCTGAGTCGGGGGCACACGCCGCGAATCTTCCCGCTGATTATCCAGGGGCCGCTCGGCCTGAACCTCGCTCGGCGGGTGAGGGGCTGGCCCATGCCTCGTATCGAAACGGGGGCGTTGACGACGTTGTACCCGCCGACCATGCACCGCCTGGGGCTCTGGTGTCGGCCGGCCGTGACGGTTAAGGATCGGCCCGACTGGATCTTCGTCAAACTCCATTGCCATGGGATGGATCCGCGGGACGAGGCGGCGATGCTCGGGCGACCGATGCAACGGTTCCTCTCTGAGCTGATCGACGACGCGAGCGTCAAGAGCAGATACCGCGTGCATTTTGTCACGGCGCGCGAGATGGTCAATATGATCCTGGCGGCCTGCGATGGCCGGGAGGGGAGCCCGGGCGACTACCGTGACTACCGGCTACGGTTGAGTCACCCGTGCGCCTCATCGTCGCCGAGCTGACCTGGACAAATTCGCGTCGGTCTCAGGCGCAGGGGACCTGTTCCGTCGTCGGGCGCCTACAAGGTCGTTGCGCTGTCTGTGCAGCCCGCCATGTCTGTCGCTATTATTAGCGCCAGAGCAGAGGAGGTTCTCAACATTCATGCCGGCCGTGTCCGATGACGTCCTTCTCCTCCGGCGGGCCCGCGGGCGGATCGCCCGGATTCGCGCCGCCATCACCGCCGTGGACACCCTCTGTTCCGGCACGCTCCTGCGCCGGACAAAGGTCTGCGGCAAGGCCGGCTGCCGCTGCGCCCAGGATCCGGCCGCGCGCCATGGGCCGTACTGGGAGTGGGGTCACATGAAAGGCGGCAAGCTGGTCCACCGAATGGTCTCGCCGCGGCAGGCGGCCCTCTTCCGCCCGGCGATCGCGAACTATCGGGGGGTCATGCGGCTGCTCCGGAGGTGGGAGGCGGAAACCGAGCGCATGATCGAGGCGGAAGCGCGACGCAGACTACGCTGACCCGTTCTGCAGTAACACCAGCAAAGGCTCCTCGAGTGGTGCGAACGCGCGCTGCCTCCTAACGGCGGCCGCCCTCCGCTTCGCCCAGTACGCCTCTGAGCCCCTCGTCGATAGCAAGCACGTAATTACAGGCATTTACACTCCTGACCGGAGCCACTGGGTGCCGATCTGTCACTAGGGGTTGCAAAGAAGGACGTTCACCCGTCCCCGGCACGTCAGGACGGAACCCTCCCGCTCGACCCCGAGCGCGCCCCCGGGAAAGTCCTGCGCCTGTTTGAGGGATTGACCGAAATGACTGCAGGGGGCAGTTGTGACGATACTGACGCAGGAAGGGATCCTCTTCAGATTGAGACTTTACGCTGACGAGTGAGGTGACACGCATGAGGTGCGTGCGAGGGGAGGCGAAGGGCCGGAGCGAGACGGCACACACGCCGACTGGGTGTTGGTTCAGTAGTCCACGCCTCGCGCAATCGGCTGGATCGGTGTCTTGGATGGTGGGCCCATGCTGACTGACTCTGAACCGCGACGAATGGCCGAATGGAATGCGACCAGCCACGTCTACCCGCTCGACCGTTGCGTTCCTCACTTGGTGGGCGCGCGGGCAGCTGAGACCCCGAGCGCGTCGGCGGTCGTCGCGGGTCACACGGTGCTGAGCTACGCGGAGCTGGACGGTCGAGCGAATCACCTCGCCCATGACCTACGGGCCCTCGGGGTCGGCCCGGACGTGGCCGTCGGCCTCTGCGTCAACGGCTCTCCAGAAATGATCATGGGCGCGTTGGCGATTCTCAAGGCCGGCGGCGCGTATCTTCCCCTCGATCCCGCCCAGCCAGCCGAACGTCTCGCGTTCACCCTGAACGACGCGCGCTGCCCACTCGTGGTCACCGTCCCCTGCCTGGCGGATCGCGTGCCCTCGGGGCGACGGCCTGTGGTCACGGTGGACGTGAGCGGGCCCCGATCGTCCACACCGCCGGCGCTAGACGTCGGGGTGGAGAACCTCGCCTACGTCATCTATACCTCGGGGTCCACCGGCCAGCCCAAGGGAGTGGAGATCACACACTCGAGCCTCCTGAATCTCGTGTTCTGGCATCGACGCGCCTTCCAGATCACGGCCGCCGACCGGGCCACCCAGATCGCCGCGGTGGGATTCGACGCCGCCGTCTGGGAACTCTGGCCCTACCTCACCGCGGGGGCGAGCGTCTACCTTCCCAACGAGGCCTGGCGGAACGACCCCGAGGCACTCCGGGACTGGCTCATCTCGCAGGAGATCACGATCACCTTCGTACCGACCCCGATGGCCGAGCGCATGATGGCCGTGCCGTGGCCCGCGAAGAGCGCCCTGCGGATGATGCTGACCGGCGCCGACACGCTCCACTCCTATCCGTCGCCGACGCTGCCCTTTCTTCTCGTGAACAATTATGGCCCGACCGAGTGCACAGTCGTCGCGACCTCCGGGCCGGTACTCGCGGACGAGCGCGGTGACGGGCCGCCGAGCATCGGTCGGCCGATTGACAACACCCAGATCTACATTCTCGACGACGAACTGCGGCCGACGCCGATCGGAACTGCCGGCGAGCTTCACATCGGCGGCGCGGGGCTGGCGCGCGGTTATGTGAACCAACCCGACTTGACGGCGCTGAAGTTCGTGCCGAATCCGTTCAGCTCCGAGCCGGGCGCCCGCCTCTACAAGACGGGAGACATGGCCCGCTTTCGAGCGGATGGGCAAATCGCCTTCCTCGGGCGGATCGACGACCAGCTGAAAATTCGCGGCTTCCGGATCGAGCCCGGCGAAATCGTCGCGGTTCTCAACGAGCATCCCGACGTGCTCGCCAGCGTCGCCGTGGCTCGCGACGTCGCTCCGGGCGACAGGCGCCTTGTCGCGTATCTGGTGCCCGCTCCCGGAACCCAGCCCAAGCGCGGTGCGCTCGAACACTTTCTGCGAGCCCGCTTGCCGGAGTATATGGTGCCGTCGACCTTTGTGCGGCTGGACGCGCTCCCACTGAACTCCAATGGCAAGGTCGACCGGAACGCCCTGCCCGCGCCGACCTCCGCGAACACGGTCCGAGACGATGGCGTCCTCGAACCCCGAACGCTGATGGAGAAGCGCGTGATGGCGATTGTGGCGCCGCTGCTCGGTCTCGAGCAAGTCGGCGTGGAAGACAACTTCTTCCTCGTCGGCGGCCACTCGTTGTTGGTGACGCAGATCATCGCGAGACTCCGAGATGCGTTTCACGTCGAGCTCAGCCTGCGCAGCCTGTTCGATGCTCCGACGGTTGCGAGGTTGTCCGCCGAGGTCGAGCGGCTCCTGGTCGACAAGCTGGACGCCATGACAGAAGCCGACGCGCGCCGCCTCTTCGCCGCAGGCGAGGTGGCATGAGCGCGCTTACGGCGGTGCGGGTGGACGGCGCAGACCCCTCGTTGAGCCTGTTTCGCCTCCTCGACCCTCAGGTGCTGGCCAACCCGTACCCCCTCTACCATCGCCTCCGGGCCGAGGATCCGGTGCATTGGGATCCGTTCCTGCACGAGTGGGTCGTGACCCGCTATACGGACGTCATCCGGGTCCTCCACGAGTTCTCCGCCACCTGTACGCCCACACCCGAGCAACTGAACGCCATGGGGCTGTCCGCGCTGAATCCGATCGGGCAGGTGATGATCAAACAGATGCTCTTCATGGATGCGCCGGCGCACACACGGCTGCGGGGTCTGGCATCCCAGGCCTTTGCGCCGCACCGGGTGGAACTCCTGCGCGCGCACATCCAGGAGATCACCGACGACCTCCTCGAGGCCGTCCTTCCCGGCGGGAGCATGGATGTGATCGCGGCCCTGGCCGAGCCGCTTCCCTGCATCGTCATGGCCGAGATGCTCGGCGTGCCCGTGGAGGACCACACGCAGCTGAAGGCGTGGTCGCAGGATTTCGCAGAGATGCTGGGGAATTTCCAGTACAACCCGGACCGCGCCCCACGGATCCTCAAGAGCGTCAATGAAATGATCCGGTACTTCAGCTCGGCCATCAGCGAGCAACGGGCGCGGCCCCGCAGTGGGCTCGTCAGTGCGCTCGTGAACGCAGAAGTCCAAGGTGACCGGCTCTCGGAAGAGGAGGTCGTCGCCAACTGCATTCTGACGATGGTGGGGGGACAGGAGACGACGACGAACTTGATCGGGAACGGCGTGTTGTCCCTCTTGCGCAATCCTGATCAGCTCCAGCAACTTCGGGGTGATCTCTCGCTCGTCCCGTCAGCCGTCGAGGAGCTCCTCCGCTACGAGAGCCCGAGCCAGCACACGGCCAGGCTGGCTCCGGAGGACCTGGAGCTGGGTGGACGGCCCATCCGCAAGCGCCAGGCAGTGATCGCGGTGATGGGCGCCGCGAACCGCGACCCGGAACGCTTCCCGGATCCCGACCGGCTCGACATTACTCGGCGCGACAACCGCCACGTGGCATTCGGCTGGGGACCTCACTTCTGCTTTGGAGCGGCGCTCGCGCGGATCGAAGGGCAGACCGCCTTCGAGACGATGCTCCGGCGCATGCCGAAGCTGGCCTTGGGGCCGGATCCGCTCGTGTGGCGCGCGAACCTGGGATTGCGGGGTCTCACCAGGCTGCAGGTCTCGTTCTAGTATGGCTGGAGAGAGGGCCCGTCTGTCAGAGGCCAAACGCCGTCTTCTCGAGCAATACCTGCAAGGCGACGGCGGCCGATCTTCCCCTGAGACGAGCGCGATCCCGCGCCGGCCCCCGGGCACGGCGATCCCCCTGTCCTTTGGGCAGCAGCAAGTGTGGTTGCATGCCCAATTAGCGTCCGGGATGCCCCTGTATAACGAGGCCATCACGGTTCACCGGAAGGGCTCGCTCGACGCGTCGGCGCTCGAGCGCGGCTTCAACGAGATCGTCCGGCGCCATGAAGCATGGCGAACGACCTTCACGACCGTGGACGGGCGCATGGTCCAGGTTGTCAATCCGCCCCCAACGGTCAGGCTCCCGGTGGCGGACCTGCGAGGACTTCCGGAGGCCGAGCGGGAGCCGGAGGCCCTGCGCCTGGCGACGGAGGACCTGCGGCAACCCTTCGATCTCGCTCGGGGGCCACTGCTGAGAGCCAGACTTGTCAGGCTGGGCGATGACGAACACCGGTTGTTCGTGACCCTGCACCATCTCATTTTCGATGGCGTGTCGATATATCGCGTGTTCCTTCCCGAGCTGGCTGCCCTCCACGACGCCTTCAGTACCGGCAAGCCATCGCCGCTCTCAGAGATGACCATCCAGTATGCCGACTATGCCCAGTGGCAGCGCGAGCAGCTGCAGGGCGAGAGACTCTCGAAGCTCATGGCGTACTGGAAGAAGCAGCTTGCCGGCGACCTGCCCGTGCTCGAGCTGCCGACGGACCGTCCGCGACCGGCCGTCCAGTCCTTCCGGGGCGCAACGGAACCGGTCGCGCTGTCCAAGGGCCTGACCGACGCGCTCAAGGCACTGAGCCAGCGGGAAGGCGTGACCCTGTACATGACCCTGCTGGCGGCGTTCAAGACGTTGCTCTATCGCTATTCAGGCCAGGAAGACATTCTCGTGGGCAGTGTCACCGCGGGTCGCAATCACCCGGAGCTCGAGAGCCTGATCGGATTCTTCCTGAGTACCGTGGTCTTGCGCACTGATCTTTCCGGCAATCCCACGTTTCGGGAGCTTCTCCGACGCGTCCGGGAGACGACGTTGGAGGCGCTGTCCCACGACGAGGCGCCGTTCGAGCATCTGGTCAAAGAACTGCAGCCTCAGCGGGATCCGGGCCGTAGCCCGCTGTTTCAGATCCTGTTTTCCCTCGAGGCGCCACTGGCACCGCTCGATCCAGGCTGGGCACTCACGCAGTTCGATGTGGACACGGGGGCGACGAAGTACGACATATACCTCCAACTGGACGAGAAGCCAGACGGTATCGTCGGCCGCCTGGCCTACAACACAGACGTCTTCGACGCGCCGACGATCGTCCGGATGCGCCGGCATTGGCAGACCCTGCTCGAGGCCGTCGTGGCGGATGCCGGCCAGCACCTCGGGCAGTTAGCGCTCTTAACCGACGCCGAGCGGCGCCAGCTATCGAAATGGAACGACACGAGCAGGGCCTACCCACACGCCTGCGTGCATGAACTCTTCGAGGCGCAAGTCGAACGGACCCCGGATGCAGTCGCGGTGGTGTTTGAAGGCCAGCAGCTGACGTTCCGAGAACTGAATGCGCGCGCCAACCGGGTGGCCCATCAGCTTCGCGGCCTCGGGGTGGGGCCGGAGGTCCTGGTCGGGATTTGTGTGGAGCGATCCCTGGAGACCGTCGAGGGGCTCTTGGGAATCCTGAAGGCCGGTGGCGGTTATGTCCCGCTCGACCCGGAGTACCCCAAGGAACGCTTGGCCTTCATGGTGCGGGATTCCGGGCTCAAGGTCTTGCTTACCCAGGCGCACCTCCGCGGCCAGCTCTCTGAGTTCGACACGCAGGTGGTGTGCCTGGATTCGAGCCTGCGCGCCGACTCACACGAGCGCTCGACGAATGACCGCAGCAGGGCCGAGCCGAGCACGGTAGCCTACGCGATTTACACGTCCGGATCAACGGGGCGGCCGAAAGGCGTAGAGATTACGCATCGGTCACTCGTCAACTTCCTGGCCTCCATGCAGGCGGAACCGGGATTGACGGCGAACGACGTACTGCTCGCGGTGACGACGACGTCGTTTGACATCGCGGCGTTGGAACTCTTTCTGCCCCTCATGGTCGGCGCCCGCGTCGTCTTGGCGAGCCGTGACACCGCCGCCGACGGACGGCAATTACGACAAGCGCTGGCGACGTCCGGAGCCACGGTCATGCAGGCCACTCCCGCCACCTGGCGCTTGCTCATCAATGCGGGGTGGGAAGGGACCGATCATCTGACGATCCTGTGTGGTGGGGAATCCCTGCCGCGCGAGTTGGCCAATGAGTTGGTGAAGAGAGGCCGGTCGGTGTGGAACATGTATGGCCCCTCAGAAACAACGGTCTGGTCGACCGTGTATCAGGTCTCCGCGGCGGATGGGCCAGTCCCCCTCGGCCACCCCGTCGCGAACACCGAGGTGTATGTGCTCGACAAGCATTTGCAACCGCTACCGGTCGGGGTAGCGGGCGAATTGCACATCGGAGGCGACGGCGTGGCGCGCGGGTATCTGAACCGGCCCGACCTCACCGCGGACAAGTTCATTCCGAACCCGTTCAGCGAGACCCCCGGCGCGCGCCTCTACAAGACCGGCGACCGCGCTCGTCATCGGCCGGACGGCACCCTTGAATTCCTGGGGCGGCTGGACGACCAGGTGAAGATCAGGGGCTTCAGGATCGAGCTCGCGGAGATAGAGGCCGTGCTGGCGTCGCATCCCGACGTCCGCGATGTCGTCGTCCTCGCCCGCGAGGACGCCCCGGGCGAGCGGCGCCTCGTCGGCTACGTCGTCGCGGCGGAGAAGTCGCCGCCGCCACTCCCCGAACTGTACCGCTTTTTGAGGGACACTCTCCCTCACTACATGATTCCGACCCTGGTGGGGCTGGATGCGTTGCCGCTGAGCCCCAACGGCAAGGTGGACCGTCGCGCCCTTCCCGTCCCCGAGCTCGTGAGGCCCGAGTCGGAGTCGTGCGTGGCCCCTCGGACCCCCGTCGAAGAGATCGTGGCGGGCATCTGGACACGAGTACTCGGGGTCGAACAGGTCAGTGTGTATGACAACTTCTTTGACCTCGGCGGCCATTCACTCTTAGCCATGCAGGTCATCGCCGAACTCGAGGAGAAATTGGGCCTTCGCAGCAATCCGCGAGAGCTCATGTTCCAGACTCTCGGTCAGCTCGCCGCAGCGTGCGACGAACGGTTGCACGCTCTCGAGCCATCACGTCACGGAAATGTCTGACTGAGGAATGGTCCCGTTCTATTTCGGGCCCCCCCACAAACCGCTCTTTGGCTGCTACCACGAGCCGCGGTCCGGTCCTCCGCGACAATGCGGGGTCATTCTCTGCCCCCCGCTGGGGTACGAGTACATCAACTCTCACCGCGCCTATCGGCAGCTCGCGGTTCGCCTCAGCCATGTCGGCTTTCCGGTATTGCTGTTCGATTTCTACGGAAGCGGCGATTCGGGCGGCGACGATGAACTGGAAGGGATTCCCCCGCATCTGAGCGACATCTCGACGGCGATCGATGAGCTACGACGGAGAGCTGGTGTCGCCAAGGTGTGCCTCGTCGGGCTCCGCCTCGGGGGGACGCTGTCGATGATGGCCGGAGCTGAACGAGGCGACGTCGAGGGTCTGGTGCTCTGGGATCCCGTGATCGACGGGCGGGTCTACATCCGCGAGATGACGACAGTGCACCAGGACCTGCTGGGGCCTTCCTTCTCCAGACCGAAGCACGGCACGACGAACGGCACCGCCATCGAGATACTCGGCTTTACCCTGGCCCATTCCCTCCTGGCGGACCTCGAGACAATCGACCTCCTCGCGATCCGCCGTAAGCCAGCCAAGAGCACGCTCGTGCTTGAGAGCGACGGCGGGGGTGGCGCGAGAGGCTTGAGCGAGCATCTCAAGAGTATGGAGACCCGACTTGAGTATCAGCTGCTGCCGGGCCCCAGAATCTGGTTGCCGGACCGCGAGGGGGGCCTCCTGGTGCCAGCCCCGACCCTCCACTCGATAGTCTCATGGATCGCACGGGTGCAGCCGTGAGAGAAGAGGCGGTCCTCTTTGGCCAGACGAGGTCCTTGGTGGGAATCCTCACCGATCCTCCCGAATCGATCAAAAACACCAACCTTCCCGGTATGATCCTGCTGAACGCAGGGATCGTCCATCGCGTCGGCCCTCAGCGTCTCTACGTGAAGATCGCACGCAGCCTGGCCGAGCTGGGGTTTGTCGTGCTTCGCTTCGACTTTTCCGGTATTGGCGACAGCAGGGTTCGCCCCGATAATCTGCCCTTCGAACGGAGTGCCGTCAGCGAGGCGCAAGATGCGATGAACCATCTCGGCTCCGCGAGAGGGATGGATCGGTTTGTCCTCCTTGGCCTCTGCTCTGGGGCAGATATGTCGCTCAAGACGGCGTGGTACGACCCGCGCGTCGTGGGCGCGGTCCTCATCAATCCCCAGGGAGACCAGCAGGATGCCGCAAATGAATTGAATGCTTTTGCGGTGGACCGCAAGATCTCGCGCTACTATTGGCAGACCGCGCTGCGCAATCCCAAGAGCTGGTTGCGAGCCGTTCGGGGAGAGGCGAACTATGCCGCCATCGTCAGGGCGCTGGTCTTCCAGCTCAGACACCGGTACGCTCGCCCGAAGCGGGCGTCGTCCGGAATGAATCGTGATCCAGCGAACTTCCGCTCATTGGTCGAGCGCGGCGTTCGGCTGCTCCTCGTCTTTTCAAAAGGCGATGCGGGGCTGGACTACTTTCGCGAGGTCTACGGCGAGGAGCTTCGGCACCTCTGCTCCGGCGGGAAGATGGACCTTCACGTCATTCCCCGCTCAACCCACACGTTTACGTTTCTGCGCGATCAGGGACGTCTTCTAGGGCTCGTGCGCGAGTGGGCGCAGAGTGTGACAGCCCGCGACCTCGAAGTGGTGCGAGAGGCGACCTGAAGCGCGCGAGGAACGACGTGACGACCGTGATGCCGCACCTAGAATGGTGCCCGCCGCCACGAGATCTGACCCTCGGGGAGGGGGAGGTCCACGTCTGGCGCGCGGCGTCGGACGCCACCCGCGTAGGGCTCGAGGATTGGCGCCAAACCCTGAGCCTGAGCGAACAGGTCACGGCGGAGCGATTCTCCTTTCGGCGAGACCGCGACCGCTTCATTATCCGTCGTGGGCGGCTCCGGGCCATCCTCGGGCGCTACCTGGCAACGGATTCGAGTCGGCTGCAATTCAACTACGGCGGCCGCGGCAAGCCCGCACTGGCGGCCCCGTACCGTGACACGCAACTCCGGTTCAATGTCTCGCGCTCCGACGGCCTCGTCCTGTACGCGATCACGCGCGGCCGGGAGGTCGGTGTCGATCTCGAGCAGATCCAGCCGGCAATCGCTCAGGAGCGCATTCCCGAGCACTTCTTTTCGGCTCGGGAGGTTGCGGCGCTGCGTGCCCTTCCGGCGGGTGAACAGGTCGAAGCCTTCTTCGCCTGTTGGACCAGGAAGGAAGCCTACGTCAAGGCCAGGGGCGAGGGCCTCGCGCTACGGCTCGATTCGTTCGACGTGTCGCTGGCACCCGGCGAGCCGGCGGCCCTGCTACGCACGGTGGGCGATGCTGAGGAGGTCTGTCGGTGGTCTCTCCACGCATTGGCTCCCGCTCGAGGCTACGCCGCGGCTCTTGCCGTCGAAGAACCGGCCGGGACGCTCAAGGGCTGGCACTGGACTGACTGACGGTATCGGGGCGCGCCAAGCCGTGAGAATGAGTGCGACGTTGCGCCGGATGGGCCGAGGGGTACGCGCCGGGCTCCAGGAAAGACTGGGGCAGAGCCGGTGGCTCTCGGAACTGGTGGGCGCCCTCCTCATCGTCCGCTATCGACTCGGGCTCGGAGGCATCGATCGTCGGCTCTACGCGCTCCTCGTGGCGTGCCGCCGTGTTTCAGTCCCGTGGCGCCGCCGCCGGTTGGCCAGCGAGTTGCGCCCGTGGCTCGCCGCCGAGCGCGCCGCGGTACTCCGCACGGGACGAATCGCGCGGGTCCATCAGCAGCGGGGCCGCGACAAGGCCACGCTGACCACGAGCCTCTTGCTCAAAGAGCCAGGACCTGACGGCGAAAAGGGTGTCCTCTACTCCTCGGTGGAGGATAACTGGGCGCGCCTCCTCGTGCACTACGACGTGCGGCGGGTACTCGCCGAGTACCTGCTGGTCGGCGCCTCGTCGTGGTCCCCGACGGATTACGCCGTTCTGGCCGGCTTCGCGGGGCTCACGGACGATCCTCTCTTCATCGGCGTCTCCAACCCCGCGGACGTGGTGGACTACGACGTGCTCCGTCCCGTCGTCAGGCCGGTGCCGATCATGGCCTGCGACTGGATCAACCCCGACCTCTACGCCCCCAAGCCGCACGCGGGCCGGGAAATCGACATCCTCATGGTCGCGAATTTCTTGCCCTTCAAGCGGCACTGGCTTCTGTTCCGGGCCCTCCGACGGATGAGGCGGGACTTGCGTGTCGTCCTGATCGGCATCAAGGCCCCGGGCCGCGGCGAAGCGGAACTCCGCGAGGAGGCCAGGGCGGTCGGCGTTCCGCAGGACCTTGAGATCCTGACCAATGCGAGCATCGAGGTCGTCACTGCCTATCAGTGCAACGCCCGGGTCTCCGTCATTCTGAGCCGACGGGAGGGCTCTTGCGTGGCGGTGACCGAGTCGTTCTTCGCCGACACGCCGGTCGCGATGGTGCGGGACGCGCACGTCGGCTCCAGGGCCTACATCAACGAGCACACGGGGGTTCTGCTCACCGAGCACGGGATCGGCCGCCAACTGAGCGCGTTCCTGGAGCGGAGCGAATCGTTCCGGCCGCGGCAGTGGGCCCTCGACCACGTCACCTGTGTCCACTCCTCGGAACGGCTGAACGCGCTCTTGCGCGACTACTGCCTCGACAGCGGAAGGCCGTGGACCCGAGACATCACGCCGATGTGCTGGCGGTACGTTCCCTCCTACGCGACGGAGTCTGACGAGCGCGACATGAAGCCCGCCCTGGATCGGCTGCGAGACGTGCACGGTGTCGAACTCGAACGGTTCGTGTATCAGGACGCCCGAGCCCGCTGACGGCCGTTCCAGACTGGCTTCCACGGACGTATCGCAAGCGGGGTGCGAGCGACCGAGCCAGTGACGGCGCACCCCCGCGGCCCCCGATGGCGGCGGGAGGCGCAGTCGACCCGTTGACTATTCGCGCCTCAGCGGAACCATGAGCCGTCTCCGCCTATCCGAGCTCAACGGACCGAAAGACTCGTGGGAGCTCCCGGTGGCGTGGTGGGTGCCGGCGCCAGCTGAACGATGAACGCGTCATCCCGCGGGCCACCGCCATCGGCGACCGGCTGGAGGCCGAGCGTCTGCGCCCAGCTCGACGTGAAGAGGACGTATCGTCCATCTTGAGAGACATTGGCCTTGGGTTGATCCCCGAACGAGACGACGCGACTGCGATGATGCGCGAAACGCCACACGGTGGCTGCCGGTGCGTCCGTCTCCACGCAAATGATCTCCCCATCCCACGCCCGCTGGACCAAGTCGTCCGTTCGGAACACCTCCGTACAGAAGGGCTGCTTCTCGTCAGACTGGACGTT
>VBAO01000076.1:0-3926 GCA_005883865.1 Candidatus Segetimicrobium genomatis | reverse complement strand
ATCCCGAAATTCAACCCATCGGTCAAACCACGGTGGTCGATCACGAGATTGAAGCCCGTGACCATATGGCCGGGGCAGAAGGGGAAGGCACTCACATTACACGGGATCAGCGCCAGGGTTTCAACGTTCCAGAAATAGACGCCAGCCGGGGAGCCGCTCCCGTCAGTCAGCTTCGCCCATTTGCCATTTTTCGACAGGCGAGCATTGTGAAGCGTGAAGCCACTGTCTCCCGTGTAGTCACCGGTTGGCCCCCACTGGCCGCCCACCTTCCCCGTCTGCGTGTTGAGCCAGCGACAACCTAACGTTCGGTCGTACACATACACCGTCGTATCGAGGTTCTGCGCTGTTGCACCGACGAAAATGAGGAGGCGCTGGTCGTCTTTCGTGCCCGAGACACCCACTCCATGAGTCTGGATTCCGGGGAGACAGCTGTGGACGTCATGAAGTGCCGTCTGCGCTCCAGTTGAGAAACGATACGAAACGATCTGACTGCCACTCTGTCCATAAATCACGTCTGGGTCCACGTAGCTGAACTCCGGCTCGCCGTCGACGTTCAGCAGAAGCCCCCCGGTTCCATTGCTCGGATTGCCCATCCTTGAGGCGACCATGGTCGTCGGGTTAAAGCTGAAGGGGATCATCTCTCCGCCTTCGCCGGTCACAAAGAATTTCGTGCTATCGGTGTTCCAGGCGTTCGTCTCCGCAGACGCAGGCGAGAAAAACGCTCGTCCGGTCCTGTCGGGACGAGTATTCTGATCGGTGACGCGGAGCATCTTCGAGCCAAATGCAGGATCGGTGAATCGAAAACCGGCGCCACCAAGCGACGGCAGGGGCGGATACGGACGGACGGTGCGATCCGAAATCGCGCCATAGGTCATTGGCGGCGACTGCGCGTCCGAGAGCAGCGGAGTCATGAGGACGAGCGCTGTGACCACCAGCCAAGTCCCCCGGACACGAGAAACATTCAGAGCCGTCGCGTGGGTGCCGAACGCTGTCGAAGACATATGGCCTCTCTCCTACTGGAGACCGTAGTGCACAGACGGTGCCACGACCTCTGTCCGTGGGGGCGAGCCGCCGAAAATCTGGAAATCCCGGAGGACTCGAGCAGCTGTGTCAAGGATGATCAGAGAGTCGTGACGGAGCGGCAAGCGACAGGTAGTTGACACGTGTCTCAGTTCGGACGTGATCGGGGGCATTCTGGCACCTCCGTGGAGCCTGGCGACTCCTCGCCGAGCTCCATTTGACGTGGGTCTTCTTTTGGCAGATCCTCGGCCTGCGGCAACGGAGAAGGGTAGGCCCTCTAAGCTCACCGCGTCCGCTGCGCCGCACGATAAGAAAGAATACGATAGGGAAGGATACATGGTCCAGCTTGCAAACCCTAGTTTTGCAGCCTATGAACAGACCCGACGCACTGCCGGACAACCGGTTATTCTCGACCTCGCCTGCGGCTTTAGAAAGGTTCCGGGGGCCTTCGGGGTCGACGCCCGACTGTTACCGGGCGTGGACCTCGCGCATGATCTGAACGATAGACCATATCCCTTCCCCGAAAACTGCGCCGACGAGATCCACCTGAACCACGTCCTGGAGCACTTTGAGAACCCACTGCCGATCATGGAGGAGGTGTGGCGTCTTGCCCGCGCGAACAGCAAGGTCGCGATCCGGACGCCGCACTACTCCGGGATCTACGCCTGGAGGGATCCGACGCATCGTCGCTGTTTTACGACGGAATCATTTCGCTACTTCGGCGAAAACGAGTACTCCTACTACACCACGGCACGGTTCCGAGTCGTCCACGTCCGCATGAAGTACTTCATCGAAGGCGGCGGGGAGGCGTGGCGAGGGCCCTACCGCGTGTGGGCCCGGGCCGTTCAATGGCTGCTCGATCGCCATCCCACCTTCAGTGAGCGATTCGCGTGCTACGTGGTGGGGGGGATTGACGAGTTGCACGTCATGCTCGAGGCCGTAAAGGGCCCGCCGGTCACGTCCGACGCGAGATAGAGGGTCGGCTTCGCCCGGCTTGTCTCCACAGCGCCCAGGTGAGGCCCTGAAGCGCGGACAGCACCACCCAGGTCTCGTCATTCAGAAAGTACAGGGACACAAACCGTCCGATCAGGAACCGGGCGCCGAGAATCGCCGCTGCGCCTATGGCAAGGTTCAAGACGGTGAAGATCAGGATCGTCCCGATACAGTCGAGCATCTTTTTGAGCGCGGCGCTCAGGTCAGTCGTCGGCAGCCCGAGCGACCTCGATCCCACGACATACGAGGTCAGCGATGTCGCCCCGACGATGCCGACGATCAAGAGGGTCATTTCCGTGGGGGTATTCACAGGTATCCGGCGATCTTGTAATAGAGGAGGGCCACGATCTCACGAAGGGTTCCGCGCAACAGGTCGAGACGGTCTCCCGGGCCGAGGTCCCACTCCGGCTCGTTCACCGGCACGGCGAACACCCGAAAGCCCGCGTGTGTGAAGACCGGCGCGGCGCGGATCATATGATCGGCGTCCGTAACCAGAAGAATGTTTCGGACACCCCGCGGCCACAGCAGGCCTTTCACGTGGGCGGCTTCCTCGCGAGTCGTGTTCGCGCCGGAGCTGGTCAGGACCCCCTGCGGCGAGACCCCGAACTCTTGAGCCATATGAGCCCGGATGCGGCTCTCGGCGCGCGATGCATCGGGATCGTTGCCGGAGAAGACCAAGAGCGGGGCGAGCCCTTTGAGATACAGATCGATGCCATAAATGGCTCGACGCAGCGAATTGTCACTCAGCGCACCGCTCGAGGAAGCGCCACCAGCTGCCAGCACGACGATGGCATCGGCGGGGGCAACCTCTGGACGCACCGCGACCGATTCGGCGAGGACGTTTGCCATCGGCGTGAACGCGGACACGACAAACAGCACGATGATGCCGAGCCCGAGCAGGGGCGGCATCCGCGCTAATGTGCGCCGCGCGGTTCGGAGACTGCAGACCAGCGGCGAGTCCATGGGCGTGGCTGAATTTCGCATAGGAACTCCACGAACGCAACGATGCGATGGCATCGCCATTCCAAATGTGACCGGGCGGAAATCGTCGTGCGCGAGCCGTGGCACGACACTCGGGTCGGCTGGGCCACACGTCATTGGAAGCGGCGGGCCCTCTGGGCGATCCACTCGGCTTCCGCAACCGGGAGCCCTTCAAGACGGCCATCGACTTCCACTGTGGCGGCCAGGGCGCGGCGGCGGAGGGTCGACGAGGAGCCTCACCCGCGGGGGGGCGACTACGTCCCTGGTTGTCGGATTCTCAATGGGCTCGCAACGCCCTCCTCTTCTCCCAGACTGGCGTCGTCCATGCCACTCCAGGCGTCATTTTCCTCGCCGTCCTCGAGGACGAGTCGCCTCGGCGCCGACGAGGTCGCCGGACGCCGATCCGTCCACCCACACCGACAGGCCCAGCATCCTAGGCGCTGGGTGAACTCCGCCGTCATCTCACCGCACAGGGGACAACGTTGGCCTCGCATTGACTCAACCCTCCTCGCGCCCATTGTCAGACCCCGGATCGGAAGGCGGCTATCAGGTGAACCATGGAGTCAGGGGGGGAAAGAGTCCTGCCTGTGAGATCGGTGCCGCACGAGATCGGGTCCGATTTCCGGCGCGAACGCGGCCGCACGATGCACCCTCAGAATACCGCCGATACCTCGCCCACCCTCACTTTCGAGGAGGAGGCGGGAGGGCGCGGCGGAAACTGAACGGCGGGAGCCGGTAGGCCGAGCGCATGCGCGCCCAGCGAACGAGCAGCCGCGCGACGGCCTGGAGCGCGCGCCGCGCGTGGCGGGGGTGGCTGAGCATGATCATGGCGACGGTGAGGACGCTGAGCGTGCGGCGAGTGCCGTGCCGCGGGGTGCGCCGGAGCACCTCGAGGTCCCGCCGGGCCCGGTGCCCGGCCGGCGTCGCCCCGA
>VBAO01000268.1 GCA_005883865.1 Candidatus Segetimicrobium genomatis | reverse complement strand
GACCGCCTCGTGCCGCCGGTCTATGCCGAGGAATTCGTGCGCCGCCTCGCCGGGGCTCGGGTCCAGACCGTGGACGATGCGGGCCATGCACCCCATCTCGAGCAGCCCGACATCGTCGCCCGCATGGTGCGTGACTTCCTGAGCCAGTAGCCCCTCGCGCCGAAGGAGGTGCCGGCGATGCTGACCGCGGAAGAGAACGCTCAGTTGACGAGGGTGGGACCGGGCACGCTCATCGGCGACCTGATGCGACAGTACTGGATCCCCGTGGTGCTGTCCTCCGAGCTCGTACCGGGCGGCCGCGTCAAGCGCGTCAAGATCCTGGGCGAGGAGCTGGTGGCCTTCCGCAGCCCGAGCGGCCGCGTCGGGCTGCTCGGCGAGTTCTGCGCCCACCGGCGCGCCTCGCTCTACTTCGGGCGCAACGAGGAGGCGGGCCTGCGCTGCGTCTACCACGGCTGGCAGTTCGAGCCGGGCGGCCGTTGCGTCGACATGCCCAACGAGCGGCCGGAGACCAGCTTCCAGGACAAGGTCACTCAACCCGCCTACCCGTGCGCCGAGCGTGGCGGCGTCGTCTGGACCTACATGGGGCCGGCCAGCCGGCCGCCCGGGCTGCCCGACCTCGAATGGGCCCTGGTGCCGGAGGCGCAGCGGTTCGTCTCCAAGTTCTGGCAGGACTGCAACTACCTCCAGGCGCTCGAAGGCGGCGTCGACCCCGCGCACATCTCGTTCCTCCACGGCATTCTCGACGCCCGCGACGACGCCATGCGGCGCGCGCTGGACCAGGCCGCGGTCGGGTTCGGCTTCACGTCGCAGCTCGAGCGGGCGCCCCACATCGAGGTGGCCGACACGGAGACCGGGCTGCTGATCGGCGCCCGGCGCGACGCGCCGGCGGGCCAGCACTACTGGCGCATCACCCAGTACCTGCTCCCGTTCCACACCATGCCGCCGCCAGAGGTGGGAAGCGATCCGGTCTTCCCTTCGCACGTGTGGATCCCCGTCGACGACGACCACCTCGTCAACTGGTGCATCTCGTGGCATCCCACGCGCGCCCTGACCGCGGACGAGCTCGCCGCGTTCCAGGCCGGCTCGGGGATCCACATCACGGCGCCCGCGCCGGCGACCAGCGAGGCCTATGGCGACATCCGGCCCGTCGCGAGCCGCGGCAACGACTACCTCGCCGACTGGGAGGCCCAGCGGATGCGGAAGTTCTTCGGAGTGCCGGGCCCGGGCGCCCAGGACAAGGCCCTCACCGAGAGCCAGGGCGCCTACGATCGCTCGCTCGAGCGACTGGGCCGGGCGGACCTGGGCATCATCCGCGTGCGCAAGCGGCTGCTGGAGGCGGCCATCGCCCTTCGTGCGCACGGGACGCCACCGCCGGGGCTCGATCCCGCCACCTACGGCGTCCGGCCGGCCTCCATGCTCCTGCCGAAGGACGTCCCGTGGGTGGAGGGGGCGAAGAAGCGGCTGACGGCGTGAGCGTCAGGCGCGTCAGAAGGCCACTGGGAGTGTCTTGAGGCCGCGTAGCGTGAGGCTCTGGCGATACTCCGGGCGGTCCGTAGCGAGGGCGAGCTTCGGCAGGCGCTGCACGAGCGTGTTGATGGCGATCTGGCCTTCCAAGCGGGCGAGCGGGGCGCCGAGACAAAAGTGGATGCCCAGGCCGAAGCCGATGTGGCGGTTGTCGCTGCGGGCGATGTCCAGGCGGTCGGGATCGGGGAAGTGGGCGGGATCGCGGTCGGCGGCGCCGATGAACGGCATCACCATTTCGCCCGCGTCGATCGTCAGGCCGCCGATGGTGACGGCCGCGCTCGGGATGCGCGCCGTGCGCTGCACGGGGCCGTCGTAGCGCAGCAGCTCCTCCACGGTGCTGCCGATCAGCGCGGGGTTCTCGCGCAGCCGGCGCAGCTCGTCGGGATGGCGCAGGAGCGCGAGCGTGCCGTTGCCGATCAGGTTGACCGTCGTCTCGTGGCCGGCGACAAGCAAGAGGATGCACGTGGCCATCAACTCCTGCTCGCTCAGCTTGTCGCCGGCTTCCTCCGCGGCGATGAGGGCCGAGAGCATATCGGCGCGCGGTGAAGCCCGGCGCTCGGCGATAAGGCCGCGGAAGTAGTCGGTCAGGGCGTGGCGGGCGTCGGCGCTCCGTCGCGCCAGGTCCGAATCCGGGGGCCGAAGGATCAGGTCGAGACTCCGAGCGATCTCGAGGCTCCAGCCCTTGAACCGCTCGTGGTCCTCGACGGGGACGCCCAGCATTTCGCAGATGACGACGACGGGCAACGGGTAGGCGAACTCCTCGATGAGGTCCATGGAGCCCGCGCCCTCCACCCGCTCGAGCAGGCCGTCGACGATCTGCCGGATGTGCGGCCGGAGCGCCTCCACCACCCGCGGGGTAAACGCCTTGCTCACGAGGCCCCGGAGCCGCGTGTGGTCCGGCGGGTCGCGGTCCAGCATCGAGACCCCCATCCCCGGCGGCACCTCCACGCCGAAGCGCGCGGCCACGACGCTGGCGATCGCCTCCTTCGCGAGGCGCGGGTCGCGAAGCACCGCGACCACGTCCTCGTAGCGGGTAAGGACCCAGAAGCCGAGCGGACTGTGATGGACGGGATCCTTGGCGCGCAGGCGGTGGTAGGTCGGATAGGGATCCGCTACGAACTCAGGATCCATCGGATTGAAGTCCACGTCAGTGCTGGCCCGCCGGCGCGTCGCGCCGGGCGCCGATCAGCAGCCCGGTCTCCGTGTCGGCCACCTCGATGTGCGGCGCCCGCTCGAGCTGCGACGTGAACCCGCGCCCGACCGCGGCCTGGTCCGGCGCGCGCCGCAGGGCGTCGTCGCGGGCGTCGAGGGTGCCGTGGAGGAACGAGGTGTGCGCGGGGTCGACGCCGCCTTCGAGCGCCTGGAGGTCGTTACAGTCCTGCCAGAACGTGGAGACGAACCGCTGCGCTTCCGGCACCAAGACCCATTCGAGGTCGGGCTCGCGGGACAAGGTGTTGGGCAGGACGCCGGGGCCCGTCTTGACAGGCGCCGCAAGTTCGGGAGCCGTTGGCGTTCCGTTCGAGTTTTTGTGGCGGAGTGAAATGACCGTCACTCGACGAAGCGAGGGCATCGTTCGATTCCTTTGACCCAGGTCGATTGAGGTATCGGCCCATGAGCACTCGTGACTTGGGCGAAACCCCTTCACTGTCCACCAACCCGGGGCAACTCCAGTGCTTGAAGCAAGCCGTTGTAGGCTGCGGCCAGACCAGGATCGATGCGCAGGGCCTCGCGGTAGTGCTGGATCGCCTCGGCCGCCCTGCTCTGGGCAATGAGCGCTGCGCCCCAGTTGGTGTGGGCGATGGCATAAATCGTCGGATTATCAACCTCAATGCTGAGAGCCTCGCGGAAGTGCGCG
>VBAO01000267.1:8005-8402 GCA_005883865.1 Candidatus Segetimicrobium genomatis | reverse complement strand
CGTCCAAGGACGTCGTGTACACATTTCGCCGGCTCTTGGATCCCCAAACGGGATCCCCGGCCAAGGCGCAACTGACCGGCATTGATCCGGACGGCATTGACGCGGTGGATGACTACACGGTGCGCTTCAGACTGTCGAGCGCCATCGTGGAATTTCCTCGGGCGATTGCCAACCGGTTCACCTACATCGTGCCGAACGGCAGCACGAAGGGGGATCTTCGCAGCCAAGGTGTGGGTTCCGGCCCGTTTAAGCAGGAGCGGTTTGTGCCCGGCGAGGAGCCGAGCGTCTTTGTCAAGAACGACCGCTATTGGCAAAAAGGGGTTCCTCTCGTAGATTCCATCGAGCTGCGATCCATTACTGAGGAGGCCGCACGCGTCGCTGCGCTCGAGCGAGGACA
>VBAO01000267.1:2925-7898 GCA_005883865.1 Candidatus Segetimicrobium genomatis | reverse complement strand
CGATACGCCGCCGTTCAACGACAATCGGGTCCGACTGGCCATGAAGTATTGCGTCGACCGCCAGAAGATTCTTCAACTCGTACTGGCCGGCCAAGGGACCATCGCCAATGACGATCCAGTGGCCCCGTGGATCGAATACGGCGTGGCCGATCCATCACGCAAGCCCGACATCGGGAAGGCGAAAGCGCTCCTGGCGGAAGCGGGGCACCGAGACGGTCTCAAAGTCGAGTTGTGGACGTCGAAGGCGATCACCGGGATGGAGGAACTGGCAACCGTCTTCAAGGAAATGGCTGCTCCCGCGGGGATCGAGGTTGTGATCAAGGAGGCCGCAGCCAACGATTACTGGGACACGATCTGGCTGAAGCAGCCCTTCATCGCCTCTGGGTGGAGCGGGCGCCCCGCCGATGACGCACTCGCCGTCGCATATCTCTCCGACGCCAAGTGGAACGAGACTCATTGGAAGCGTCCCGAATTCGACCAGTTGATCCACCAGGCCCGGCAAACGGTGAGCTATGATCAGCGTAAAGCCCTGTACCAGAAGGCACAAAAAATGCTGATCGACGAAGGCGGGGCTTTCATTCCCGTATATGTGAACGCCCTTTCCGCCACGGCTGCCAAGATCAACGGGTGGTCGCCCCATCCCCAGAAATTCCTCAAGGATTTTCGGCACATGAGTCTCGCAGGCTGACCACGTGCGCGCGTGCTCATCAGGCTAGTCGCGTCTCGGATCGTAATCTCACTCTTCAGCCTGCTGGTGGTGTCGTGGGCCATCTTCTGGGCGGTGGAATGGTTGCCGGGCGATACGGCCGCACGGGTCCTCGGCCGGGAGGCCTCGGCCGAGAGCGTCCGGGTGCTCCGGGCACGCCTGCACCTAGCCGACCCCCCGCTTGTACGATATGGGCATTGGCTCGAACATTTTGTGCAGGGCGACTGGGGCGAGTCGCTTGCGGCCGATAGGCCGGTGGTAAGATACGTCTTTCCGCGCCTGCGGAACACCCTCATCTTGGCCGGATTGGCGCTCGGTTTATACCTGATCCTGAGCCTGACGATCGGGGTGGTCACGGCATTGTTTCACGGCCAAGTGCTTGACACCTGGCTCTCGGTGCTGACCTTAGTGGGCATGTCTATGCCGGAGTTTGTGGTCGGGATCTTGTTGGTCCTCGTCTTTGCCGTCGCCGTCCCCTTGTTCCCGCCGCTGGCTTTAATGGACCAGGTAAAAACGTTCCCCGGGCTGCTGTATACGTTGTCGCTTCCTATCCTGACGCTCACCGCTGCGATGACGGCGTATGCGGTCCGCATGATGCGGGACAATCTCATCGAAGTGTTGGAATCGGACTACGTGCAGATGGCGACTCTCAAGGGACTACCCAGGGTCCGCGTCGTGCTTCGCCATGCGTTGCCCAATGCGCTTGGGCCGGCCCTCAATGTCACCGCGCTGAATATCGCGTGGTTGATGGGGGGTGTCGTCGTCGTGGAAACCGTCTTCAACTTCCCCGGCCTCGGGCGGTTGCTGGTCGATTCGATCAGCTTCCACGACGTCCCTGTGATTGAAGCCATCGCCGTGGTTCTGGCGAGCGTGTACATGCTTGCCAACCTTGTCGCGGATGTGCTCGTCCTCGTGTTGAACCCGCGGCTTCGTGCAAGTTGACGCTGATGGCGGGACTTTGGCGGACACGTCGAGGGGCTTCCGGGATCCAGCCGCCGGATGCCGGGTGAGCTAGGCGTGCCCATGTCGGCGATTGCTGTCCGGAGATGGTTACCGTCGAAGCACATGCTGGCCTGGTTCCCCGAGTGGCCGCTGAGCGCGCTGATTGCCGGGAGCATCTTGGTGCTCCACGGAGTCATCGCCCTGACGGGACCGATGTGGGCGCCGTATTCTCCGACTAAGATCCTCGTCGGGCAGCCCTTCGCGTCCCCCTCGACTGCGCACCTGCTGGGCACAGACAATCTCGGTCGTGATGTCTTCAGCCGAGTGGTCTACGGCGAACGCACGGTCCTGACCCTGTCATTGTCGGCGACCGGGTTGGGAGTACTCTGCGGGGCGAGTTTGGGCTTGGTAACGGGGTATGCGCGTGGGTGGCTGGACGAAGTGGTGATGCGCATCATCGATATCATGATCAGCATCCCGCCATTGATTCTGGCCCTCCTCGTCATCAGCGCGTTAGGATCGAGCCCGCTTCTCCTCGTGCTGACCGTGGCCTTCTTTTACGTCCCGCGGGTCGCCCGCGTGGTCCGTGCCGCCACGCTGAGGGTGGTCATGGAAGACTTTGTGACGATCGCAAGAGCGCGAGGCGAGTCCGCGTGGTCGATCGCCCACAAGGAGCTGCTGCCCAATGTGATTGGGACGGTGCTTGTGGAATTTGCCATCCGCAGTGGCTACGCGGTCATCTTCATCGGCTCCATGGGGTTCCTCGGGTTCGGTCCCCCTCCCCCGACGCCCGAGTGGGGCTTGATGGTCAACCAGGGGCGTGAGTATATTGTCACCGCTCCGTGGGCGGTGGTGGCGCCGGCCGTCGGCATCGCCTCTCTTGTTGTGCCGCTGAATCTCTTCACCGACGGGATGGCCCGGCTCTTGGGTCAATCGGTGCCCTGGGAACGGCATTGATGCGTGGGCCGCCGGCTCCGGTCATTGACGTGGACTCATTGATCGTGGACTTCTGGGATCGCAGGCGCTGGACCAATGTAGTTCACGGGGTCTCTTTCCATATCTTCCCCGGCGAGACGCTGGGCATGGCGGGGGAATCGGGCTGCGGGAAGTCCACAACGGCGTATGCGTTGCTCGGGTATCACCGACCCATGAGCCGGTTCAATGGCGGCGCAGTGCGCTTCTTGGGGCGCGATCTCCTGCGCCTGCCAGCGCGCGAGCTGCAGAAAATCCGCGGCGCGGAGATAGGGTTTGTGCCGCAGAATCCGGCCACGGCCCTCAATCCATCCATGCCCGTGGGTCACCAGGTCATGGAATCGCTTGAGGCGCATGGTGCATGTGCCACCCGGAGGGAAGCCGAGGACCGATGCTTGGGGCTTTTCGCCGATATGGGTCTGCCGCGTCCGAAGGTCGTTGCTGGACGATACCCCCACCAATTGAGCGGAGGCCAACAGCAGCGTGTAGTCCTCGCAATGGCTCTCGCGTGCCATCCGACCCTGTTGGTGCTGGACGAGCCGACCACCGGGTTGGATGTGACGACACAGGCACGCATTTTGAGTCTTCTGGCACGTCTGCGGGCAAGGTATGGCATGGCCATGTTCTACGTCAGCCACAATCTGGGCGTCCTGGCTCAGGTGTGTAATCGGATCACCGTGATGTATGCAGGCGAGCTTATCGAAGTCGCCTCGACCGCGGAACTCTTCCGCAATCCCGGTCACCCTTACACCCGAGGGTTGATTGCGTCCCTGCAGCAGGTGAGCGGCTTTGTCGGGACTCAGCCGTTGTTGCGTGGTCTGTTGCGGCGCGACGCCCTGCCGCTCGGGTGCCGCTTCGCTCCACGGTGCGAGTACTCACAGCCGGGCTGCTTCACGTCTCCTCAGTCGCTGGCCACCGTGGGAGACGGGCATGAGGTCGCGTGTTGGCGTTGGCCTGACATTCCGGCCGGGACCGATCCTGCTGACAAGGGCACGGTCTAATGAGCGACGTTTCCGCAAGAATTCCGCCGTGATGCCGCGGGGGTACCCAGAACGCCCCCAGACCGGAGAGAGCGACCAGCTGCCGGCCAAACCTGCTGTCCGCGGCGTGTCGTTCAGCATTTCCCCAGGAGAAACCCTCGCTCTCGTGGGGGAGAGTGGGAGTGGCAAGTCGACGATCGTCCGGGCGATTGCTGGCCTGTTGGCACCGACCCGTGGGCGGCTGGTGTTCGACGGGCAAGACATCACACTCCCGGTGGAGCGCCGGACGAAGGAGCTGCGCCGTCAGATTCAGTTGATTCTGCAGAATCCCGACGCCTCGTTGAACCCCCGCCACCGCCTGTGGCGGATAATCGGACGACCGATCGAGTTCTTCTTTCGCACATCGGGTCGGGAACAGCAAAGGGGCGTAGCCGAACTGTTGGAGACGGTGCAGCTGGATGCTGGCTATATGTGGCGAATGCCTTCCGATCTGAGCGGAGGCGAGCGCCAGCGCGTGGCAATCGCCCGCGCCCTGGCCGCGAGGCCCAAACTCCTTCTGTGCGATGAAATCCTCTCGGCCCTGGACGTTTCTGTCCAGGCCGGGATCTTGAATTTGCTGCGCGCTTTGCAAGCGGGGCATGGCCTCTCTTTCCTGTTTATCTCGCACGACCTCGCAGTGGTGCGCTCGCTGGCACATCGCGTTGCCGTGTTGTATCAGGGAGAACTCTGCGAGGTCGGGGGCGTTCGAGAAGTATTCTCCCCCCCCTTTCACCCTTATACTGAAGTCTTGTTTCGGGCGCAGCCTGTGCCCGCTCCGGGCGAGGACCTACCCACCGACGTGCCATCGGGGTCCGAATTGGAAGGGGAAGAGGCCGTGCCGGCGTGCCCGTTCGCCCCGCGGTGTCCTCGAAAGGTGGGGTCGATCTGTGACCGTGTTCCTCCACCCTGGAGTACGGTAAGCGCCACGCATGCCATTCGCTGTCACATTCCGGGAGGAGAGTTGGCGAAGCTGCAAGCTATCTAGCCAAGTGCCTTCATGACGATGTGCAAGATGACGCAAAGGGTGTCGCGCATATTGCACAGAAAAACCTCTTCGTTCCTGGATTCGTGAGGCGGTGCTCGGAGGTTGGGTGCATCGAGGGGCCGCAATCCGAACCACAATTTCCAGAGGCTGAGGAGGAGCTTAGCGCATGGATCCCGTTCTGCGACGCACCGGATTCGCCATCTCCACCCTGGTTCCGCCGTACTCACGGACGGGCATGAGGGTGAATGGCGGCATGAAGCGTACCTCATTCTACCCGATTATTAGCCAGTTTGCGCCCGAATATAAGCTTTATAACCACTATCTCAAGCCTGAACAGATCACTACCCCG
>VBAO01000267.1:0-2895 GCA_005883865.1 Candidatus Segetimicrobium genomatis | reverse complement strand
GAACTCGTGCCGCGCGATCTGCGCAAGCTCAAAGACATGCGCGGGCTTCATTGCATCATGTGCTACGAGTATGGCGGGATTGTCGAGGATGCGGTGTTGCTGCGCTTTGACCAAGAGCGATTTTGGTGGGTAGGTGGCGAGGCGCCCACCGAGCAGTGGATCTACAGTCGGTCATTAAACAAGAACGTGGAGGTTCGGAGTTACCTGGATCAAAAACACGTTGCCAGCATTCAGGGACCGAAGTCTCGAGACATTCTGCAACGGGTATGCGAAGCCAATCTCTCACAAGTTCCTTTCTATGGCGTGGTCGCGGAGACGAGACTATCCGGTGTGCCTGTGACGATTTCGCGCACCGGTTTTACGGGGGAGTTGGGCTACGACATTTACGTCGAGGTGTCGAACGGCGAGGAGCTCTTTAGGGGCATCTGGGAGGCGGGCAAATCAGACGGCCTGCAGCTCTGCGGCAGTCGTGCCCTAAACATCCGGCGTGTGGAAGCCGCCATTCTGAACGCCGGCCAGGATTTCGACTGGACGACAACGCCGTACGAGATCAATCTTGGTTGGATGGTAGATCTCAATAAAGCTTCCTTTTGCGGCAGGGCCCATCTGGCGCGACTGCAGCAAGAAAACCCGACGCGGAAGTTGGTGGGTCTGCGCGTGGACGTAGACGAGCCGACCGAGGAGGGGACCCCAATCTTGTGGCGAGACCAGGTCGCGGGCAGGGTGACCAGCGCCACTTATTCACCGGCCCTAAACGCCAGTATTGCTTTGGGAGTGGTCAAGACAGAGGTGTCCGAGGTGGCCACCTCACTCTTCGTCGAGGCCTCGGGGCAACGCGTGCGCGCCGAAGTAGTTTCCATGCCCTTTGTGGATCCCGAGCGGAAGCTATCGAAGATGTGAGCGCAGGGTCCTTGAGAGCGGAGACACCGGTCTTCGGATATGCTCCTGGCGAAGACTGCAGAAGAGACGCGGGGGCACTGTAGCCAAACGGATGGACGGGGAAGGGTAATGGCGGATGTCTTTGGAACCCAGGAACCGTCGCCAGGCCCTATAAAATATGCCCTGGCGGCCACGAGTGGACGGAGGCGGACGGGGGCCTTAACGGATTCCCAAGCAGAGGGTCGGGGGTTCGAATCCCCTTTCCCGCTCCAAGCCTCTCCGCGCGTTTGCGTCCACGACCACAGAGTACCGCAAATGGCGAACGTTGACTTTCACAACTGCCACGTATTAATCCGAATCGAGAAATATATTGGATTTCTATACCCTGGACCGCTAAAATTCCATCCAATTGCGGATCTCAACGTGGATCTTTTTTAGATGGGTTAAAACATCCCGTTCTGGTTGACGGCGTTCTCTGGGATCGGCTGGATTACGTCCCAGTGCTCGACGACATTTCCGTCCTCAAGCTTGAAGATGTCGACGATCGCCGGTCCGCGCGTCAATTTGGGCTTGCTTTTAGTCACAGTTCTGGCTATAGTATAGCCAGAAATGGCCTTTAAGATTATCTTTGCGCCGGAAGCCATTCGTGACTTGGGGAAGCTCAGGGCAAATCTTCGGGCTGAGGTGCGTGACGCCATTGAGAGCCACCTTCGAAACCGGCCGACCAAGACCTCGAAGGCGCGGATCAAGCGTCTCCGCGGAGTCTCGCGGCCGCAGTTTAGGTTGCGCGTGCACGATGTACGGGTTTTCTACGATGTGGTGGATACGGAGGTTCATATCCTTGCGATCGTATCGAAGGAACAGGCTGAGGACTGGTTACGAGAGGCGGGGAAGTGAAAAATGAGAAAGGTCCCACTTCATGCAGCTAAAGACGACCTTTCCAGGTACCTTCGTGATGCGGAGAAGGAAGAGATCGTTATCACGCGGCACGGCAAACCTGCCGGGGTGCTTATCGGGTTCTCCTCCGAGGAAGATTGGTTTGAGTATCGCCTTGAGCATGATCCGCGATTTCTTCGCCGGATCGCCCAAGCACGTCGCAGTATCGCTGCTGGAAAGGGCATCAAGCTCGGAGAGGTTGACCTTAGCGATCGGGTTGTCGGACCCTAACCCATCCTTAGAATGTGCTGGCCGGCGGATCCTGGGACTTAGGAGAATCCAAACAACGTTCTATGTTGGTCGAGGGATAGATCCCCTTGCTTCCCAAGCAGAGGGTCGGGGTTCGAGTCCCCTTTCCCGCTCATTATTGCGCCCCTCCCTCCATATGGAAGACGCCGATCCTCGCACACTGAGGGTGCCAGGGTACCGGGGGCTTGACACGAATTAGGGAATGTCAGTTTTCAAAAATCGCTGACACTCCCCGGAGAGGTGGCCGCGCTCGTCCATCACGCTCAACACTTACGATCATCTCGTGTATTTCATGGAGTAGACGAGCAGTTAGACACCAACCAGACCTAAGAGGATTCTATATTCTGACAAGGGAAAGCAAGGTTGCAATACGCAGTGCAGAAGGCGTTTCTCCTTGGCGTTATGCCTTTGGTTGGAGAGTTAGCGAGAAGGAGAATGGTGCAAATTGTTCTATCTGCAACGTGCCTAGTAATAATGTGGAAGGGTTTCGCTTGAGCCGATTTTGTGACTGTTATCGGCTGTTCAGCGAATCAGCTTTTGTCGATAGACTGATCGGCACTGCGGATCCAATTGGAATAAGACTCAGGCGCAGAGTTACTGGCTGCCGGCTAGCACCCGATGCGGCAGATTGGGCACGTTGTAACTCACCCTGGTTGAGCGAGAACACACAGAGGCGGTGCGTGAATGGAGTTTGGGATCGGGCTTCTCGGAGAGCATCCGGCCCACCGCATGCGTGCGCTCTGCCAGTTGATTGAAGGCTCCGGCTTCGAGCAAATCTGGGTCTCGGACGAACGATTCTATCGCGACGTGTTCGTCAACATGACGGTTGTG
>VBAO01000266.1 GCA_005883865.1 Candidatus Segetimicrobium genomatis | reverse complement strand
CGGGGGCGTTCAGGACTCCGCGGGCGCTCTCGATCATCGGGATGAGCTTCGTCCGTCCCCGCGCGATCCCCCAGCGGTCCTCGACGCCCTGGAGGTGGGCATCCACCGCATGGGCCTGTTCAGCCGTGTCGCACTTCGGCACGCACAGGGCGTCCGTTCGGGGCCGGAACGCGCCGCTGAGGTCGGCCTCCAGCAGACCGCTCTCCACACCGTTCACGCGGACGAAGACCGGCATCCCGTCGGGGAAGCCGCGCTCCAGGGCCGCGGCGACGACCTCGCGGGCGCGGACCTTGGCATCGGGCGCGACCCCGTCCTCGAGGTCGAGGATGATCGCGTCCGCGCCGGATCGGGCGGCCTTCTCGACCATCTCGGCCCGATGCCCCGGCACAAAGAGGAGGCTGCGCAGGATCCACGGCGTGCCCGGCACGGGCCTGGGGGGGGACGGTCAGGCCAGCGGGGGCCGCGGGAGGAAGAGGAGGACCAGGCGGGTGATCCAGGGCGCCATGGACCGGGGCTCCGGGGAGCGCCGCAGGTCGGACGCGGTCACCGGGCCGGGGGGATGATGCGCGAACCCGAAGTCCAAGAGGCGCGCGGCGTCCCCGTAGACGTCCCGGCTGTGGAGCACCACCGCGATCAACCGGATACCATGGTGGGTGGCCGATGCGACGAGCGTCTGCCCGGACTGGTGGACGTAGCCGGTTTTCACGCCGTCGGCGCCGGGATAGCGCGCGAGGAGCCGGTTGTGGTTGACGAGGCGCCGGGGGCGCTTGCCGTGGACGGCCAGCGTCCACGCGCGCGTCTGCACGATCGCTCGAAACGACGGGTTCTGCATCGCCGCCCGGGTGATGAGGGCCAGATCGTACGCGGTGGAGTAGTGCGCCCGGTCGTAGAGCCCGTGGGGAGAGCTGAAGTGCGTCGCGGTGGCGCCGAGTTGCCAGGCCTCCTCGTTCATCTGGTCCACGAACGCCGGGACCGAGCCCGCGACCCCTTCGGCGATCGCCAGCGCGGCGTCGTTCCCCGATGCCAGCAGCAACGCGTACAACAGATCGCGCAGCGGGATCCGGGCGCCCTGGGGGAGCCCCACGGCCGTCCCCTTGCGGAAGCGGGATACCGCCGGGCTGATCGTGATGGGCAGGTCGAGCGGCGCGCGTCCGAGCGCCACCAGCGCGGTCATGATCTTCGTCGTGCTGGCAGGGGGCCAGGCGACGCGGGCGTTCCGTTCGTACAGGACCTGCCCGGTCGCGGCGTCCATCAGCACCGCCGCGGAGGCCGTAACCGCCACGTCCGCGGCGGCGCGCCGGTGAGTCGGCCCCAGGTGGCGCGGCGGCTGGGGCGGGGCAGCCCATGCCGGTCCCACGGCCAGGAGCGGGATCACCAGGCCGCATCCAAGCGACGACGCGCGGCGCCTACCGATCTGGGGGGACGAGGACCGTCGCGAGGTCATGGTCGCCGAGCTGCGGCAGCGCGTCGAGGTCTTTGAGTCCGAAGTACCGCAGGAATCCATCGGTGGTCCCGTACAGGATCGGCCGTCCCGGGCCGGGGCGCCGTCCCAGTTCCTGGATGAGCCTCCGCTCCTGCAGCTTCACCAGGTGATGCACGGAATGGATGCCCCGGATCGCGTCCACCTCGGCGCGCGTCACGGGCTGCCGGTAGGCGACGATCGCCAGCACCTCGAGGGTGGCCCGCGAGAGCGGCTCGAGCTCGCCGAGGCGGAGGAGCCGCTGGACGGCGTCCGCGTATTCCGGCCTCGTGCAGAGCTGGTATCCTCCTGCGATCTCCTGGATCTGGAGTCCCCTCCCCTCGTACTCCACCTGGAGGGCCGCCAGCGTCGCGCGCAACTCCGCCTCGTCGACATCGAGGACTTTGCGCAGGTCCGAGAGCCGCACCGGCCCGCCCCGGGCCAGGAGGAGGCATTCGACCACGTTGCGGATCTCGCCGTGTCCGTACCTGTCGGCCGGCCGGTCCCGCTGGATCACCGCGGCCGCAGCATCCGGGGACCTGTTCCCGCCGGACGAGGGCTTCCCAGACCCGAGGGGGGCGCTCACGACGGGGCCACCAGCGCAACGGCGATCTCGCCGAACACCTGGGACTGCCGCACCCGGATCCGTCGCCGCCTGATGAGCTCGAGCATCGCCAGAAACGTCACGATGATCTCGAGCCGGCTCGCGCCGTCCCGGAACAGCGCGTCGAAGACCACCGCATCGCGCGCCTGCTCGAGGACGGCCAGGAGCGCGTCCATCTTCTGCTCGACGGTGAACTCCTCCCCGGGAATCTCGTGGGGGGCCTCCCGGGCTCGTCGAAGGACCTGGGCAAAAGCGGTGAAAAGATCCTGAAGCGTGACGCCTTCGACCAGCACCTCGCCGGTGGGGTCCGGCGCATCCGTCGCGCGCACGAACACCTGGCTCTGAATCTCCTCCAGCGCGCGCAGGGCTTGAGCCGCCTCGCGGAACGTGAGGTAGCCCGCCATCTGGGCGTCCAGCCGGTCGCGGAGGTCTGAGGGGGCCTCGCTCTCTTCGGGCGCCTCCTCGACCGGGGGCGGGTTCGGGACCAAGGTGCGCACCTTGAGGTCGGCGAGCACGGCGAGGTGGACCAGGGCTTCCGTAGCCTCGTCGAGGTCAAACGTCTCCTGGGCTTGGGCCAGGAGGCGTTCCGCGACTGGGCGGAGAGTGAGCGCACGAAGATCCACCTGCCCGCGGCGCACGAGGCTGACCAGAAGATCGAGGGGGCCGGTAAAGGTGTCAGACTGGACGTGGTATGCCACGATGCGTCCTCCGGTCGCTGCGACGATTCAAGGGTTCGTCTGCTGGTGCGTCGGCTGCCGCGTCTCTGGCCGAATTATTCGTCACATTTCCCGGGCTTCCTGCCGTCCCCCCCTCGCGGCGGTGCCGGGCCTGTCCCCCGCCTGCTCCCCGATCTTTCAGCGGGGAGATCTTTCAGCGGGGGGAACCGGGTCGCCGTCACAAGCCGAACCCCGTTCCCGTGGAGACCCCGTACAGCCACCGCACCGCCGGGGACATCACCTGCCCCACCACGCCGGTGTAGAGGAGCACCAGGATCACCACCGTGCCATACGGCTGGATCCTCGCATACGCGAGCGCCTGGTCGCTCGGGAGGAGCCCTTCGAGAATCCGCGAGCCATCGAGCGGCGGGATGGGGATCAGGTTGAACACGGCCAGCACGATGTTGATCAAGACGAGCATCGAAGCGAGGTCGCCCCACAGGGTCCCGGTGAGCCCCTGGGTCTTCACGAGGACCCCCACGGCAAAGGCCAGCACGATGTTCGCGAGGGGACCGGCGAGGGCCACCACGAGCATCCCGAGGCGGGGGTTCGCAAAGTTCCGGGGATTGACGGGCACCGGGCGCGCCCAGCCGAATGAAAACAGCACGAAGAATAGCGTCCCCAAGGGATCCACGTGCACCAGGGGATTGAGGCTCA
>VBAO01000265.1:6104-10695 GCA_005883865.1 Candidatus Segetimicrobium genomatis | reverse complement strand
GTCGCGGGCGTGCGCGTGGTCACCCTCCCCGTGTACAGCGCGACCCTGGGCAGGCAGAGCGGGCCGACCGTTGGCTACAACTCGCTCGACGGCATCTACGCCGACTACGCTAACTCGTTTCCCGTGGGCGAGTTCCGCAACGACTACCGGGTCCGGTTCGGAACGCTCAGCGGGTGGTCGGCCGAGGACATCCTCTCCGAGCGGATCGCCGACCACGTCGTGAGCCTCCACCTCGGCCGTAAGGAGCTGCTCGATATCAACGGCGTCCTCGTTGGCGTCGACCAGTGGTCCCGGGGGCCCCGCTCGACTTTCAATTCGCCGCGTCGGCGGGAAGCTACGGAGAGCTCGCGACGGGGGTGGCCACGACCCGGGCCGAGGGCGTCCTGACACTCGCGACCGACACCTTCTGGCTCAGCCCGACCCTCGCGTTCAGCGCCGGCGGCCGGGCCCGCGCCGATGGGTACGGGACCGGGCAGCAGCGGGGCGTGTTCGAACTCTCGGGCGCGCTGTGGGACCTTCTCTCGCCGTTCGATTCGGCCGCGATGTCCTACAGCGGCGTGTCGGTCATCGGCACCACGCCGTTCTCGTTCGACAGTTACACGCCGAGCAGCACGGTGTCGGTCAGCTACAGCCACGTGTTTGGCGGGTTCGTCCAGAGCGCGAGCGCGTACGTAGCGTACGATTTCCTCGCGATGCAGACCTCGATGGGGGCCACCCTCGCGATGAGCCTGAGCCCCACCACTCAGTTCAGCATCTCGGGATACTACAACCTTACGACCAAGCAGCTGACCGAGGTCGACTATGCGGTGAACGTGCAATGCGACTGCGTCACGATCCAGGTCGCGTACCGGACCTTTCCCCAGGGCCTCCAGAGCAACGGGTTCTTCTTCTCCGTGGGGCTCAACGCGTTCTAGACGGGCGCCGGCGCCTCATCGAGAGGACTCATCGCGCGGTTCCGCGAACCTCCTGCTGTGATGGTCCGTCGCTGTGCCGGCCTGCTCTGCCTCATCTGCATGCTCGCGGCGCTTGGTCCGGCACAGGCCGCGCTCCCGGTCGCGTCCGTCGACGTCCTCCGCCCGATCCTGGGCCGCCTCCTCGGCGACCCGCCGCTGATCCGCCTGGACGTGGTCCCGGACCTGTACGAGGGCGGGTACGCCCGGATCAGCGTCTACGCGCAGCAGGCCGCCGTGGGAGGGATGCGGGTGGACGAGATGTGGCTGCGTCTCGTCGGGGTGAGCTTCGATCCGGACGAGCTGCGTCAGGGCACGCTCAAGGTCCTCCAGATTCGGGACAGCGGGCTCTACGGCAAACTCAACCTGGCGAACGTCGAGGCCTTCCTCAGAGCGCAGGGGACGATTCAGGACGTCCGGCTGGCCCGGGACGGCGATTCGGTCGTCGCCACGGGGACGCTCGCGGTCAACGGCGCGCCCGCCCAGGTCTGGCTCAAAGGGCTGTTTCAGGTCTACGGCGACCCGGAGATCTACTTCCACATTCAAGCCCTCGCGGTGAACGGCTTTCCCGTCCCCTACGTCGTGGTCGACCGGTTGGAACGGCAGCTGAACCCCGTCGTGGACTTCCGCTCCTGGCCGGTGCCGTTCAGGATCCGGTCCTTTCGCTCGACGCCGGAGGGGTTCGTCCTCAGCAGCCAGCGGGATTTTGCCCAGCCCTGCAACGACTGCGGAGGTCCGGAACTTCGGTTGACGCCATGACCTCGCCGCGGCATCCCCTGCTGGCGCGCCTCGATGGCGGCCCGCTCCTGTGCGACGGAGCCATGGGGACCCTGCTCTACGAGCGGGGCGTGCCGTACGATCGATGCTTCGACGCCCTCAATCTCACCGACCGCGAGCGCGTGCTGAACGTCCACCTCGACTACCTCCGCGCCGGCGCCGAGATGATCGAGACCAACACCTTCGGCGCCAACGCGGTGAAGCTGGACGCCCACGACCTGGGCAACCGGGTCCGGGACGTGAACTGGCACGGCGCGAAGATCGCCAAAGAGGCCCGGGACATCATCGGCCGGGCGATCTGGGTCGCCGGGTCCGTCGGGCCGCTCGGGAAGCCCGTGGCGCCGTTTGGCCGGATCTCCGCCGCCGAGGCGCGTGACGTCTTCCGCGCCCAGATCGACGCCCTCGTCGAGGGGGGCGTGGATGCGCTCGTCCTGGAGACGTTCACCGATCTCGATGAGCTGCTGGAGGCGGTGCGGGCGGCGCGGGCTTCCTGCGATCTCCCGGTGATCGCCCAGATGAGCTTCACCGACGACGGCCGGACGCGGTACGGGCACGGCCCGGCGGAGGTCGTCGCGGGGCTCGAGCAGGCCGGGGTCGATGTCATCGGGGCCAACTGCAGCGTGGGCCCGGTGCCGATGCTAGAGGTCATCCAGCGGATGGCGTCGCTCACCCGCAGGCCGCTCTCCGCGCAACCGAACGCCGGGTTCCCCGCGCTGGTGGACGGCCGGTATCTCTATCTCTCTTCGCCGACGCACCTGGCGGCGTACGCCCGGAAGATGGTCGAGGCCGGCGCGGTCGTCATCGGAGGCTGCTGCGGAACGACCCCGGCGCACATCTCGGCGATCGGGCAGGCGATCGCCGACCTCCGGCCGGCCCCATTCCGCGCGGTCCTTCCCGAGGCCCCCGGCCGCGCGGAGCCGATCGCCCCCCCGGTCGACCAGCCCACGCAGCTGGCCGAGAAGCTGGGCCGGACGTTCGTCATCAGCGTGGAGGTCGATCCGCCGAAGGGCCTGGACGCGACGAAGGACCTCGACGGCGCCCGCCTCCTGAAAGAGGCGGGGGCGGACGTGATCGATGTGGGCGACAGCCCGATCGGACGGATCCGGATGGGCGCGCTCGCGATGTGCTACCTGATCCAGCAGCAGGTGGGGATCGAGACGATCATCCACTTCACGACCCGCGACCGCAACCTCATGGGCGTTCAGGCCGACCTGATCGGCGCCCACGCCCTCGGGGTGCGCAACATCCTGGCCCTGACCGGTGAGCCGCCCCGGGGGGACTACCCGAACGTCACCGCCGTGTTCGACGTGGACAGCGTGGGCCTGGTGCGGATCATCAGGCGGTTCAACGAGGGGCAGGACCTCGCGGGGAGGTCGATCGGCCGGCCGGCGCGGTTCCTCATCGGCTGCGCGCTCGACATGAACCCGGAGACGCTCGACCGCGAGGTGCCGCGGCTCGAGCGCAAGCTGGAGGCCGGCGCGGACTTCTTCATGACCCAGCCCGTCTACGAGCCGGAGACGCTCGACGGCTTCGAGCGCCGGGTGGGCAAGCTGCCGGTGCCCGTGCTGCTCGGGATCCTGCCGCTCCAGAGCTTCCGGCACGCCGAGTTCCTGCACAACGAAGTGCCGGGCATCACGATCCCGCGGTGGGTGCGGGACCGCATGCAGGCCGCCGGGGCCGAGGGGCGGGAGGAGGGGCTCCGCCTGGGGCGGGAGTTGCTGGGCGCGCTGCTCGGCCGGATCGACGGCGCGTACTTCATGCCGTCCTTCGGCCGGTATGAGCTCGTGGCGACCCTCGTCCGGGAAGTGCGGACCCGGGTCGCGGGCCACGCCGCGAGGACCCGCGGGTGACGCCCGGGAGCGTGTCTCTGGCGTATGTCCGATCCGCGGCCGTCGTGACCATGGCCCTCTTCACCGCCGGGCACGCCGCGGTCGGGCTTCCTCTCTTCCTGGGCGCCAACGCCTGGCGGCTGGTGACGTGCGGCCGGGTGCTGTGGCGTTCGACCCCGCTCACCCTGCCGCTGGCCGCCTTCGGCGTGGTCCTGGTGCTGTCTCGACGCCACGTTCGTGACCCTGCTCTCCGGGGTGGTGTTCTTTGGGACGTTCGCGTGGCTCCTGCACCAGGCTCCGAGCGCCAGGGTCGCGCTGCTGCGGGCCTGGGCGCTCGGGGGGCCGCCTGCGGCCGTGATCGGCGTGATCGCCGGCCTGCTGTCGCCCGATCGCCGGGCGTACTTTCCCCAGGCGCCCATGGGGCCGGACGGGTTTGCCACGACGATCTTCCTCTCGAGCCTCGTGGCCCTGGGCCTGGCGCATCGCGCGCGGGAGCAGGAGCGGTGGCTGTGGCTGGGATGCAGCCTGGTGACCCTGGGAGGCCTGCTGGCCACCGAATCGCGATCAGCCCTGGCCGGCTGGGTCGCGGGGGCCGCCTATCTGACCTGGCGGGGACTCCGGGATCGCCCGCGGCGGCTCGGGCGGTGGTGGCTCGCCTCGGGGCTCGTCGTCGTGGCGCTCGTCGGGGCGGTCGCCCTTCCCGACCTCGGCCAGCGCGTGGGGCACGCGCTTAGAGATCTGGGCGCCGACCGCATGCAGATCTGGCGGATCTCCGCCGGGATGGTTGCGGCGCATCCGGTGCTGGGCACCGGCCCCGGGACGTTCGAGACGGTGTACAATCGGTTGAAGCCCGCCGGCTGGGAACGCAAATGGTCCGCGCACAACCTCTGGCTCAACTTCGCCGCCGAGACGGGTCTCCTGGGGCTGCTGGCCATTCTCTGGGTGGTGCTCGTCGCGGTCCGCGAATGGGTCCGGGCCGGCCGGGCACTTCCCCCCCGAGCCGATCCGATCCGGCCGATCGTCACCGGCGTGCTG
>VBAO01000265.1:0-6006 GCA_005883865.1 Candidatus Segetimicrobium genomatis | reverse complement strand
CCGTCCGCGCGCCGGAGGCCGCCGGGGATGCCGGGGCGCGCGAGGGGGGGACGCGGGGGCGGGGGCCCCTCGAACGTCCGATGCCCGTCGGCGCCGCCCGAGCCCAATCGCGTGAGGAGGGATCTTCGTGAGCGCGAAGATTCTGGTCACCGGGGCAGGAGGCTTCATCGGGCACCACCTCGTGAAACAGCTCAAGGCGCGCGGTTGCTGGGTGCGGGGGGTGGACGTCAAGCGCCCCGAGTACGAGCCGACGCCGGCGGATGAGTTCGCGCTGTTGGACCTCCGGCGGTGGCCCGATTGTCTTCAGGCGACTCAGGCGGTGGACGAATGCTACCATCTCGCCGCGAACATGGGGGGGATCGGGTTCATCACCGCCTACAAAGCCGAGATCATGCGCGACAGCGTGCTCATCAACACCCACATGCTGGAGGCGGCGAGGGTCAACGGGGTCTCGAAATTCCTCTTCACGTCGTCGGCCTGCGTGTACCCGGGGTATCGGCAGAACGTCCCCGAGGTGACGCCGCTCAAGGAGGAGGAGGCGTACCCGGCGGACGCCGAGGACGGGTATGGGTGGGAGAAGCTCTTCACCGAGCGGATGTGCCGCCACTACCGCGAGGATTACGGCCTCCGCACCTACGTGGTCCGGTTCCACAACGTCTACGGGCCCCTCGGCACGTACGACGCCGCGGACGGCGGCGAGATCGAGGTGTGGGGGGACGGCCGGCAGACGCGTTCCTACTGCTACATCGACGACTGCGTGGAAGGCATCCTGAGGCTGATGCAGACGGACGAGCATGAGCCGATCAACCTGGGGTCCGATCGGCTGGTGAGCATCGACGAGCTGGTGGATCTGGTCGCCCGGATCGCGGGGAAGTGGGTGACCAAGCGACATGACCTGAGCAAGCCGCAGGGGGTGCGCGGCCGCAACAGCGACAACACGAAGCTGCGGCGCGTCCTCGGGTGGGAGCCCCGAGTGCCGCTGGAGGAAGGGCTGGGGCGGACCTACCGGTGGATTCGCGAGCAGCTGATGCGGACCGGGAGGATCCGGGAAGAGGTGCGCAAGTGATCGAGCGCGGCTCCTCGTTGCCGGTGAGCCCCGGGCGGGCCGCATCCCGCGTCTTCCGGGTGCCGCTCCAGGTGTCGGAGCGGCGGCTGCTGCTGGTCGGCATGGATCTGCTCGCGGTGAACGGCGCCCTGCTCCTGGCGCTGGGCGTGCGGTCCCACCTCGTGACGCTCGACCCGCTGATCGACCACCCGTCCTGGTTTGCCATTCTGACCGGGCTGTGGCTCGCAATCAGTTACGCCCTCGACGCCTACGAACCGCACGTGACCAGCCGGTTCGAGGCCAGCCCGCGGGCCGTGATCAGGGCCGGCCTCCTGACGGCGGGGCTGTACCTCCTCCTCCCACGGGTGACCCCACCGCTCCCCGGATCGCGCCTCGCGCTCGAGAGCTTCCCGGTCTTCCTCGTCCTGGCCCTGCTCGCCGGGCGGCGCCTGTACACGTGGGCGCTCCCAACGCCGGTGTACGAGCGGCACACGTTGATCGTGGGGGCGGGTCGGGCCGGGCAGACGGTGGCCCAGGCATTGCTGAATGAGGGTCACAGCGGCTACCAGGTGGTCGGGTTCATCGACGACGATCCGGCGAAGGCCGGAGTGCTCTCCCAGGGAGGCCTCCCCATCCTGGGAAACCGGCGAACCCTCAAGGACGTGATCGGCGCCCACCGGATCTCGACGTTGATCCTGGCGATCACCGGAGACGTCGACGCGGATCTCCTCCAGACGCTGATGGACTGCGTCGAAAAGGGCGTCGAGATCGCCCCGATGCCGGTCGTCTATGAACAGTTGACCGGCAGGGTCCCGGTCGAGCACGTGGGAGAGAAGTGGTATGCCGCCATTCCGGCGCCGTCTGCGATGACGAGCCCGCTGTGGCAGCTGGCCAAACGGAGCCTGGACCTTCTCCTCGCCGGCGTTGGGCTGGTGGTGCTCGCCTCCCTCCTCCCGTTCATTGCCCTGGCCATCGTGCTGGACACCCCGGGCCCGGTCTTCTACTCGCAGGAGCGGATCGGCAAGGGCGGGGTCGTCTTTCGCGCGTTCAAGTTTCGCTCCATGATCCGGGGGGCCGAGCACGGGGAGGCGCTCTGGGCCAAGGAGCGCGATTCGCGGGTGACCCGGGTCGGCCGGTTCCTGCGGGCGTCGCACCTCGACGAGTTCCCGCAGTTCCTGAACGTCCTCCGGGGCGAGATGAGCATCGTGGGCCCGCGGCCGGAGCGGCCGGAGTTCGTGGAGCGGCTGGCCCGCGAGCTCCCGATCTATCGCCTCCGGCACGTGGTGAAGCCCGGCATGGGGGGCTGGGGGTTGGTCCGGCAGGGATACGCAGGGTCCCCGGGCGACGTGCTGCTCCGGCTCCAGTACGATCTGTACTACATCAAGCACCAGTCCTTATGGCTCGATCTGCTCATTGTCTTGAAGACGATCGCGCACGCCGTGACGCTCAAGGGCCGGTAGCCGTCCCTCCTGCCGGCGGTCCCGGTCGCCCATGAGCTCGCCGCGTCCGCCGCTGCGGATCCTCGTGGTGCAGCCCACCGGGGACAAGGTGGGCCATCACGGGATCTTCACCGTGAAGCTGTGCCAGGCGCTTGGGCGGTTGGGACACCGGGTCACCGTCTGCACCAACCGGATCGCGCCGGGGCCCTACCTCGACGGGCAGCCCGCGTTTCTCGTTGAGCTGATCGGCAACGGCGCCTTGTCGTTTGATCGATTCGACCGGGCGTTGAACCGGAGTCCGCTCTACTATTACTGGGGCTACTACCGCAACAGTTACTGCGTCGCCGCCGCGGCCCTGGCCATGTGCCGGACCCGCGAGTTCGACGTCCTCTACATGACCGACGTGGAGTTCCTCGTCGCGTCCCTGCTCCTCCGGGCGCACCGCCGGCGGCTGCCCCCCGTGGTGATGGAGGTCAATGCGGCGAACTTCTCGTTTCGGGACTACCCGGGATCGGTCCTGAGGAAGAGCTACAAGGTCATCCAACGCGAGGTGTTCCGGAACACCCTGGGCCGGGAGATCGCGGCGTGCGCCGTGCTGGGAGAGTGGCACCAGGAGCGGCTCAAGGCCCAACTGAGGCTGCCGGTCTCCTTCCCCGTGGTCGCGATCCCCGAAGGGGGGGACGCCCCGCCGCCGCCCCAGGGCCGTCAGGAGGCGCGCCGGGCGCTCGGGATCGATTACCCCGGGCCGCTGTTAGGACAAAGGCCTCGAAACCCTGGTCGGCGCCGCCGCGATGGCGCGCGGCGAGGATTTTCGCCTGCTGATCGCGGGCTTTCCCATGGAGTACACCCGCCAGGAGGTGATGCGCCTGGTGCGCCGCGCCGGCGTGGACGACCGGGTGGAGCTCAGGGCGGAGTTCATCTCCGAGGCGGACGTGCCGGTCTGCTTTGCCGCGGCCGACGTGCTGGTGCTCCCGTACACCGGCATGTACCGGGGGGGGAGCGGCCCGCTCCTGAAGGGGGCCTGCGCGTACGGGCGGCCGGTGATCGCCGCGGACGTCTGCTCCCCAGGCGTTGGCCGAGACGATGAAGGAATTTCTCGCCATGCCCGCATCCGCCCGACGGCAAATGGGAGAGCGGGCCTCCGCGGTGGGGCGGGCGAACTCCTGGGACACGATGGCGCAGCACTTCTCGGAGTTGTTTGCCCAGGTCGTCCTCGCGGCGCGCGGACCGCAGTGAGTCTCCTGCGGGGCCTGGGGGCGTCGCTCCTCGTCAACAGGCACTGGACCCAGGTGGTCGTGAAAAACATCGTCTGGGCGACGCTCGCCGAAGGGATCGTCCGCGGCCTGAAACTGATCGTCCTCCCGCTGATCGCGCGGGTGTTCGGTCCTGCGGAGTTCGGGAGGTTTGCGTTCGCGTACTCGTTCGCCTCGATGTTTGGGATCGTGTTCGACTCGGGGCTGGCACTGACGACCACGCGCGAGCTCGCCGCGGCGAAGGGGAACGAGGAGCTCCTGCCGGACATCCTGCTGATCCGGCTCGTCCTGGGGGGCGTGGGCCTGGCGGCCATGGCCCTCGGGATGCGCTGGGTGACCCGGGATCACGCGCTCTGGGCCATGATCATGGTGCTCGGCCTCGCGTTTTTCGTCCTGGAGCTGGTGAACCTGGCCTTCGCGGTGTTCCGGGCGCGGCAGCGGATGGAGTACGAGTTCGTGGTCAGGGTGATCCAGACCGTGTTTCTCGTGGCCGCCGTCGCGCTCGTGGCGTGGCGGGCGCCGTCCGCCCTCAATGTCAGCTACGCGTACCTCGTGTCGGGGGTGATGACGGTGGGGGTCCTCCTGGCCGTCATGCGGGACGGCCGGTGGCGGGTGCGGCGCTCGGTGCGCGTCGAAGCCTGGCGGCGCCTGTTCCGGATTGCGCTCCCCCTCGCGCTGGCGGGCGGCGCCACCACCATCTACATGAACATCGACTCGGTGCTCCTCGGGGCCTTTGGCCGGATCACCGAAACCGGGTGGTACAACCTCGCCACCCGGGTGGTGGGCATCCTCCTGGTCCCCACCGGCCTCTTGTCGCTGGTGATCTTTCCCGCGTTCGCCTCGACCGCGGGGCGCGTCGACGAGGCGTTCCGAAAGCGGTGGGACGCCTGGTCGGTCGGCATGGTGGCGCTCGGGGCGTATCTCGCATGGCTCGTGCTGGCGACCGCGGACCCGGCGGTGGGGTGGATCTTCGGGGCCGCGTTCCGTCCCGCGGCCCTGGTGCTCAAGATCCTCGCCATCGCGGTGCTTCTGGTCTTCGTGTACACGCCGAGCTACCAGGCGATGATCGTCTTTGATCGTCAGCGGACGTTGTCCTGGGCGTTGTTGTCGGGGGCGGCCCTGAACGTGGTCCTGAACCTCGCGCTCATCCCCCCGTACGGCCTGTATGGGGCGGCGTGGGCGACGGTCGCGACCCACGCCGTGTTGCTCTGCGCGCTGGTCGTCTTCGCGGGAAAGTCGACCCCGGTGCGGCCGCTCAGCGGGGGGGTCGTGCGGGGATTGCTCGGCGCGGGCGTGTCGGGAGGGGTCGCCTGGGCGGTGATGGTCCTGGCGAAGGTCCCGCTCTGGCTCGGCGTGCCGCTGGGCAGCCTCCTGTACGTGGCCGGGTTCCTGGGGCTGGGCCGGTCGCGCGCCGCCGCGGTCGCCGTGGGCCTCCTGGGGAGGTGAGCGGCGACGGCGGGCGGGGGGTCGCGAGGTGTCCGCGGGATGCGCGTCCTGGTCACCGGCGGCGCGGGGTTCATCGGCGCTCACACGGTCGAGGCCCTGGTGCGAGGGGGCGCCCAGGTCGCGGTGGTGGACAACCTCCTCACCGGCCGCCGGGAGCGGGTTCCCTCGGGGGTGACGTTCCACGAGGCCAACATCGCGGACGCGCGGTTCAGCGAGATCGTCCGAGAGGTGCGGCCGGAGGTGATCTACCACTTTGCGTTCTATGTCCTGGTGCCGCGCTCCGTCGAGACCCCCCTGTTGGACATCGATGCGCTGGCCGGGTCGGTGCGGCTGCTGCAGGAGGCCAGGGCCCTCGGGGTGCGCAAGGTCGTGTTCGCCTCGTCCGGGTTCCTCTACGGGAATGCGTCCACGCCCCCCGTGACGGAAGCCGCCCCCGTCGATCCGGTGACGCCGTACGCGCTGGCGAAGCACACGGTGGAGGGGTACCTGCGCTTCTTTCACCGCACGTACGGCCTACCGCACGTGGTCCTCCGGTACGCGGCGGTCTACGGCCCCGGGCAGGTCACCGGCGCGATGTCCGACTACATCCGGACGCTGTCGGGCGGCCGGCAGGCGGAGATCTGGGGGGACGGGACCAAGACGCGGGACTACGTGTACATCGACGACGTCGTCAACGCCAACCTGCTCGCGCTGGCGGTGCCGCCGCACCATCCGAACCCCGTCTACAACATCGGCACCGGGGTCGAGACCACGCTCAACGACCTGTACGGGAAGATCGCGGGCCTCCTGGGCGTCGAGGCGCATCCGGTGTACCGGCCCGACC
>VBAO01000264.1 GCA_005883865.1 Candidatus Segetimicrobium genomatis | reverse complement strand
TGCTGAAGCCGCTGAAGCCCCGGCGTCCCCCTCGCGTGCCGGCGCCCTGGGGACCCGTCGCGAACCCGCCAAACAGCTGCTCGAAGAACTCGCTGAACTGTCCCAGATCCCCGGGCGAGCCGTACACGGTGTACGTTCCGTCGTCGCTCTGCGTGGCCCCGCGGCGCAGGAGGTCCTCCCACCCGCCGCCGTGCTCGCGCAACTCGAGCACCTGGTCGTACTTGGCCCGCCGGTCGGGGTCGCCGAGGACCTGGTGCGCTTCATTGATCTCTTTGAAGCGGGCCTCAGCCTGCTTGTTGCCGGGGTTGACGTCGGGATGGTGCTGGCGCGCCAGCTTCCGGAAGGCCTGGTTGATGGCTTTCTGATCCGCCTTGCGGTCTACTCCAAGGATCTTGTAGTAATCCTTGAACTCCATCGCGCGGCGCCCTTACCGTCCGGCCTTCTCTTCCGCGGCCCGATCCCCGGCCCCGCGCCCTGCGGCGGCACGACCCCGACCGCTTCGTGCAGGCGCGGGTTGAACGGCTTTCCCACCGCCTCGATGGGCCGCACGCCGAAGACGTCGAGCTGCCCCAGGATCTGCCGGTGGGTGATCCGGAGGCCTTCGATCACCGCCTGCGCCGGGCTGTCCCGCCCGGACGCCGCGGCCAGCGCCCGCTCGAGGTTGTCGACCACGGTGAGCACCAGCGTGAGCATCTGCCGGCGGGCGCGCTCGACCGCGTCCTGCCGGTCCCGCGCCGCCTGCTTCTTGTAGTTTTCCAGGTCCGCGGCGGAATGAAGAAAGTGCTGCCAGTTCCGCGCGACATCCTCCCGGGCTTCCCGGAGCTTGGCCTGCAGCTCCTTCTTTGAAAGCGCCGCGAGGTCATCGGCCTCGGGCTCCGCCGGGGCAACCGATCCTTCACCCGGCCGCCCTTCCGGCCCGCCCTCGCGCTCAGGATGCTCGTCGTGGTGTTCCATCGGTTCCATGTTATGGCTTGTCGGACGGCTTGAACTCGGCGTCGATGACGTCGTCGTTGCCCTTGCCGCCCCCGCCCGGTCCGGGGGCCGCGCCGGCTCCGGCGCCCGCCCCGGCCGTGGCCCGCTTGTACATCTCCTCGCCCAATTTGGAACTGGCCTGCTGCAGCGCCTCGGAGGCCCGCTTGATCCGGTCGAAGTCGCCGCCCTTCAGCGCCTCTTTGAGCTCTCCGAGGGCGGATTCGACCTTGCCGCGGTCTTCGGCCGGGACTTTGTCGCCGACCTCCTTGAGCATCCGCTCGGTCTGATACGCGAGGCTGTCCCCGCGGTTCTTGATCTCCGCGGTTTCCCGCTGGCGCTGGTCCTCCTCCTCTTTCTTGTCCATCGTGCCGGTCCCCGTGATCTTGATCGACTGCTCGCGCCCGGTGGCCTTGTCCTTCGCCGAGACGTTGAGGATGCCGTTGGCGTCGATATCGAAGGTCACCTCGATCTGCGGCATCCCCCGGGGCGCCGGGGGAAGGCCATCGAGCAGGAACTTGCCGAGGGTCCGGTTGTCCCGCGCCATCGGCCGCTCGCCCTGCAGGACGTGGACGTCGACCGCCGTCTGCGCATCCTCGGCGGTGCTGAATGTCTCGGTTTTGCGGGTGGGGATGGTGGTGTTGCGCTGGATCAGGACGGTGTTCACCCCGCCCAGGGTCTCGATGCCGAGGGAGAGCGGCGTCACATCGAGGAGCACCACCTCCCGGACCTCGCCGGCCAGCACCCCGGCCTGGATCGCCGCGCCCACCGCCACGACCTCGTCGGGGTGGACCTCCTTGTTGGGTTCCTTGCCCGTGAGGCGGCGCACGAGCTCCTGGACGCTGGGCATCCGCGTGGCCCCGCCGACGAGGATCACCTCGTTGAGGTCCTTCTCGGTCAGCTTGGCGTCCGCGAGGGCCTGCTTGAATGGCCCGATGCACCGCTCCACCAGGTCCGCGGTCAGCTCGTCGAATTTCGCGCGGGTGAGCACCATATCCAGGTGCTTGGGGCCCGAGGCGTCCGCGGTGACGAACGGCAGGTTGATCGACGTCTGGACGACGGTGCTGAGCTCGATCTTCGCCCGCTCCGCGGCCTCGCGCAGCCGCTGAAGCGCTTGGCGGTCCTGCCGCAGATCGATTCCCTGTTGCTTGCGGAATTCGTCGGCCAGCCAGTTCACGATGCGCTCGTCGAAGTCGTCCCCGCCGAGATGCGTGTCGCCGTTGGTGGACTTGACCTCGTAGACGCCTTCCCCGATCTCGAGGATCGAGACGTCGAACGTTCCTCCCCCCAGATCGAAGACGAGGATCGTCTTGGCGTGCTTCTGCTCCAGTTGCCGGCCATAGGCCAGCGCGGACGCGGTCGGTTCGTTGATGATGCGCAGGACCTTGAGCCCCGCGATCTCGCCGGCGTTCCGCGTCGCCGTGCGCTGGGCGTCGTTGAAGTAGGCGGGGACGGTGATCACCGCCTGCTCGACCTTCTCGCCCAGGTAGGCCTCGGCGTCGGTCTTGAGCTTCTGGAGGATCATCGCGGAGATCTCTTCGGGCGTAAAGGTCTTCCCGGCCGCGGGGATGTTGACGACCGCGGCGCCGCCCTTGCCCTCTTCCACCTTGTAGGAGACGATCCGCCGCTCGGCCTCCACTTCGTTGAAGCGCCGCCCCACGAACCGCTTGATCGAGTACACGGTGTTTTCGGGGTTGAGGATCGCCTGCCGGCGCGCCATCTGGCCCACCAGGCGCTCCCCGGTCTTGGTGAAGCCCACGACCGAGGGCGTGAGGCGGCTCCCTTCGGCGTTGGGGATGACGGTCGGCTCACCGCCGATCATCACCGCGATCACGGAGTTGGTGGTGCCAAGATCGATGCCCACGACCTTTGCCATATCGAGTTCCTCCCGGCGGCGGTCTTCGCCGCGCGCCGCCATCGCGCCCCCGCCCGGCGTGTGCGCGGGCGAGGGCGCGCGTTCCGGGTCTATGCGATCTGCACTTTCACCGACGTCGGCTTGACCCGTTCCGACTTCGGAATCTTGACCTCGAGGACCCCGTCCTTGTACGTCGCCTTCGCGTCACCGCTCTTGACCTCGGTGCCGAGCGGGAGGGTCCGCGCGAACGTCCCGTACCGGAGTTCCCGCCGGTAGTAGTTGCGGCCCTTCTCCTCTTGCTCGTGCTTCCGCTCGCCCTTGAGCGTGATGGCGTCGCTCGTGACGGTAATCTCGACCTTGTTGGGATCGACGTCGGGCAGTTCCGCCCGGACGACGACCTCGTGGTCGCTTTCGAACATCTCGACCGCCGGTTCCCAGGCCAGGGTCGCCACTTCGCGTCCCACGCCCGGACGGCGGGTGAAGACCTCGTCGAACAGCTGGTCCATCGACCGCCGCACGGTCTCAATGTCTCCAAACGAATTCCACCGCACAACACTCATCTTCCTCTTCCTCCTTTCTTGTTTTGATTGGCTTTGGTTGGGTTGGGCTGTTGCGGCTCGGGAGCCGCCTCGCCCCCCTCGAACACCCATGTCAACTCCTCGTGATAGTGTTCCTGGATCTCCAGGATGAGGCCGACGCCGGCGAGGTTGAGGCCTCGCTCCTCCGTCAGGTACCGGGGATCCGGTGGCGACGGACCGGCGAGAGGAGCCCGCGCTCTTCGTAGATCCGGAGGGTTCGTGGGTGGCAGCCGATCAGGTCGGCGGCCACGCTGATGACGTATACTGGTGTGTCGGGTTCGCGCTCTTTCACGGGTCACCGCTCCAAGAAATCATGACCAGACAGCACTATATCATCTACGCTGTATGATGTCAATAGATATATCAATATGATTGTCAAGTCGGTGGAGCGTCATCATGCCCATGCCGATAGAACGAACCCTGTCGCGGCGACGGAAATTCCCTGGTCCCGCCGAGAGGCCAGGGGCAATGGCCTACAAGACTAGCCGTCGCACCCGTAACCCCATGGGCATAGTTCTTGGGGCGGTGCGGAAAGGGCACGCACAGGTGGCGCGCCCGGATTCGGGGCCGGGTAGGGTTATGCGGCCGAGCGGCCGCGGCTTGGAGGGGGGCCTGTCCGGGTCCCCCGCCGGCTCGCCTGGCTGCGGGCGAGCTCCGTCCTGTGCTGTTCCCACAGCCCCTCGAGTTCGGTGGTGAGCCGGACGATGTCGGCCCGCTCGGCGATCGTCAGGGCGGGCGCCTTACTCCAGAGCGCCTGCCGCCGCTCTGCCAGCTTCCTGATTTTTTCTAACGTCGTCGTCTCAGTCATCGGTTTGGTCCTCTGAGAGGAACGCCCTGTGGTTCCTGGCCGCGCTTCAGACCCGCGTCGCCAGGGCGGCGTCGATTCGCTTCTTGAGCTGCTCTTTGGGCATGTAGCCCACGATCCGCTCGATGAGTTCCCCCTTGCTAAAGATTCCCAACGTCGGGATGCTCATCACGTTGAACTTGGCGGCGGTCCCGCCGTTCTCGTCGACGTCCAGCTTGAGCACCTTGAGCTTCCCGGCATATTCTCCCGCCAGGTCCTCAACAATCGGTGCGATCATCTTGCACGGCCCGCACCAGGTGGCCCAGAAATCCACCAGGACGGGGATCGGGGACTTCAGGACCTCGGTATCAAACGTCTGTTCGGTTACCGCAACGGCCGCGCCTGGCATTTCGTGCACTCCTCCGCCGATTTGAGTCCCTCTGACACATAAACAACCCCGCCACCCATGTATTTATTCCCCATAATCAGGTTCCCAGCGCCCCCCCTGACGGTTACCGCCGGAGGGCCGCCACGGCGATGGCGATGACGATCACCGCGCTCCCAACGCCGAGACATCCGGCCCGCCGGGGGGTCCCCGCCGGCCTCGGCCCGCCGCTGCCTGTCGTCGACCGCACCGACAGACGGGCCGCGGTCTTGAACTCCCGGACCGCATCGCCGAGGCGACCCTGCTGCTTGTACACGATGCCCAGGTTCTGGTGCGCGATCCAGTAGTCCGGGTCCATCGACACGGCTTTCTGGTAGTGCGCGACCGCGTGGTCCAGTTGACCGCGCTCCCGGTATACGTTTCCGAGGTTGCTGTACGCGGGCGCGTAGGTCGGATCGAGCTGGATCGCGCGTCCGAACTCGCCCGCGGCGGCATCCCATTGCTTCCTGTGCACGTAGGCAATACCCAGCTTGCTGCGGGCCACCGCCGAGGAGGGGGACGCGGCAACGGCCTGCTGGAACGCCCCCACGGCGCCGTCGATGTCGCCCGCGGCGAGTTTCGCTTCCCCTTCGACAATCAGCGTGGCGGGATCGTGCGGGCTCATCTCCGAGGCGAACGGCCGGCGGCCCCCGTCGCGCTCCTGCCGTGACACGGGAAAGTGCCGGGCGCTGTGGGTTTCGCAAGGGGATCGAAGGGTTCCTTTTCCTCGGAGCGACGAGGCTCAGGCCGTTGAGCGCTCCGCAACCAGCGTGGACCAGAGCGGCAGATCCTCGACCGTCTCGTCCACCTCACAATCCATCGCGGCGTTCGCGAGCTCGTGCGCGACCCGCAGCCAGTGCGCGTCGTCCCTGCCCTGATGACCGGGCTCCACCCGCGCAGCCCGGTAAGCGTGAAGAAGCGCGCGGACCTCGAGGTAGGGCCCCACATATTCCTCGGCGACATCGTCCTCGCCGTTTATCTGGGCGACGACCTCCCGATCCTGACAATGCACGACCACCCGGCGGCACCCAAGACGGCGGGAGGTCCAGAGGGCGTGGACAATCCCTCGGAACGCGGCAAGCCCAGGGTTTGTTCCCTCGGGCAGCGCCCGCCCGATCTTCCGAAGCGGTCGCCCCTGGGCGTTTGTGAAGACGATGCCCGTCCCCATCCGCCCGCTCGCCGGCTCGGCCGCGGCGACATACGCGTGCAGTGTGGCCGCATTCACGCGGCCGCCCACTCCAGCAGCGCTGTGAGCAGGAACAGGAATGTCAGGAGCACGATCTTCAGACCGATGAGGGTGCGATCGTCGTGCAGCTTGTCCCAGAGGGTTGTCCGCTCGACGGGCCCCCACCGCCCGATCAGGCGCCCGGTCCGGGGTTGGACAGCCGGGAAGAGCGCCCGGGAGATGGATCGTCGAGGGGCGCGCCGTCGCATCCCGTACACCCGGCGATCGGAGCGGGTGGCGGTTACGCCCACGCGAGCACCTCGTCGTAAGCCCGGAGCGCTCCCACGACCCGGCCGAGCACCTGGAAGTCGCCGAGGAGCGGGGGGTACGTTGGGTTCTCGGGCTTGAGCACGGGCTTCCCCTCGATGAGGGCGAGGCGTTTGACCGTGGCGTCCTCGCCGAGCAGCGCCACGACGATGTCTCCCGGCGCGGCGTGCGCCTGAGGGTGGACGATGACGAGATCGCCCGGTAAGATCCCAGCACCGTTCATGCTGTCCCCACGGACGCGCAGGAGGAAGCACTCGCGCACGTCTCCGAACAGGTGGGGCGGTACCGCGACATACTCCTCCGCCCGCTCGTCGGCGAGAATAGGGCGGCCCGCGGACACCCTGCCGATGACGGGGAGGACTATGCTTTCTCCTTTTTGGACCAGCGACTTGTCGACGACTTCCAGTGCCCGCATCCGATCCCCCTGCCGCCTGACGCACCCCTTCTGTTCGAGCGCCATCAGGTGTTGGTGGACGGTGGATGGGGACCGCAGCCCAAGAGCCGTCCCGATCTCCCTGACCGACGGCGCGTATCCCTTTTCGCGAACCGCGTTCACGAGGTAGTCGAGGACTTGCCGCTGACGCCCCGTCAATTTCCTCTGGCTCACGCACCCACGCCCCTTTCGCTCAGGACTAACCTCAAGGCTAGAGTATATCGAACATCAGTACGTATACAATGACGAGCTAAGACGAACATATGTACGTTAGTGGTGATATGGTCACCTGGCTCGCGATTTCGCGTTTTGACGTCGTTTTTCGCCGTCTATCGCCGCCGGACGTGGGGACGCTTTCCCAAAGATTCGTTGTTCGCGGTGGAGAGGAAGAAGTGGCGTCTCGGTCATCAGACATCTAACCGTCAGAACGAGCGCCGAGAGGAGGTGCGCGCTCCCTGTGCAAGTGCTCTCGGGAATCAGGCGGGGGGAGACGCATGTGAAGCTCGACTGTGCGCTGTCGATGGATGCGCTGCAAGAGGTCCCTGAGGTGGCCCGTGCCGCCGAGGAGACCGGGTTCGCGGGGATGTGGGCCAACGATACCAAGCACAACCCCTTCGTCACCCTGGCGCTGGCTGCGCCCTCCACGAGCCGGTTGGAGCTCGGCACCGGGGTGGCCGTGGCATTTGCCCGAAGCCCCATGGTGACGGCGCAGACGGCCT
>VBAO01000238.1 GCA_005883865.1 Candidatus Segetimicrobium genomatis | reverse complement strand
CTGTGGAGCACCATGGCCATCGAGTGTGCGAACCGGCCCAGGAGGGCGGTCCGGGCGAGGGCTCTGGTAATGGGGATCGTGAGCAACGCCCGCTGAATCGGCGGCAGACACGTCCCCAGGAGCCACCGCCGAACCTGCGGGACGAGCAGGGCCGCCGCGCAGGGGAACACCAACGGCATCGTCGTCCGCGCCAGCCGGCTCCAGGCCACCAGGGCCCTCGTCAGCGGCGGCAGGGAGGCTCCGGCGTGACGGTACACTTGATCGAACGCCGGGATGATGTAGATCAGGAAGATCCCCAGCACGACCCCGGCCATCGCCATGACCATGGCCGGGTAGACCAGGATATCGCGGACCTTCCTGCGAAACTCGAGGTCGCGCTCCAGGAAGGCCGCGAGGCGCTCCAGCGCCATGTCGAGCCGGCCGGTCGTCTCGCCGTTCCCGACGATGCCCCGGTACAACGGGGAGAACAGGCTGGGATAGCGGCCCAGCGCCTCCGAGAACTTCTTGCCCACTTGAATCTCCTGCGACACGCTCCGGAGGACGCCGCGCAGCACCTGGTCGGTCGTCTGCTCGCCGAGGACGTCGAGGGCCTGCATGAGCGGCAGGCCGGCTCCCAGCAGCACCCCCAGATCGTACGTCAGCATCGCGATATCCGACGCGCTCGGAACCCGCTGCCGCAGGGCCCACCCCGGCGTGGCGAGGGCCGCCCGAACGTCCGGGGAGATCCCGTCCGGGGGCGTCGGGCGGGGACGCACCGCGCTGTCGACCGGCGGCATCAGTTGACCTCCACCACCATCAGGCGTTGCAGTTCATCGATGCTGGTCGCGCCGTCGACCACCTTCCGGATGAACGCCCCGCGGAGGGTCGTCATCCCTGCGGCGACGGCGGCGTCCATGACCGCGCTGGCCGGCTTGCGCTGGAGGACCAGCTCGCGGACCACATCCGTCATGACCATGACCTCGAACGCCCCGGTCCGCCCCTTGTAGCCCAGGCCGGCGCACTCCCCGCATCCAACTCCCACCGAGAGCGTCAACGGCGTGTCGATCGGAAGGCCGAGGATCTGGAGGTCGACCTCCCGGGCCGGCTGGCGGCGCTTGCACGCGGTGCAGAGGACCCGGATCAGCCGCTGGCCCACCACGGCGAGGACCGACGAGGTCAGGAGGTAGGGCTCGATCCCCATGTCCAGCAGCCGCACCAGCGCCCCGGCGGCATTGTTCGTGTGCAATGTGGTCAGCACCAGGTGCCCCGTGAGCGCCGCGTGGACGGCGATCGACGCGGTCTCGGGATCGCGGATCTCGCCGACCATCACCACGTCCGGATCCTGCCGGAGCAGGGCCCGGAGCCCCACCCCAAACGTGATCCCCGATTTCTCGCGCACCGGGATCTGGGTGATCCCGGGCAGGCGGTACTCGATGGGGTCCTCGATCGTCATGATGTTCCGGATTCGATCGTTGATGTAGCTGATCGACGCATAGAGCGTGGTCGTTTTTCCGCTGCCGGTCGGACCCGTGACGAGGATCATCCCGTGCTGGCGGCCGAGGAGCGTCTGCAACAGTTCCTGCTGCTCGGGAAAGAGCCCCAACCGCTCGAGGCCGACCATGACCTGCCGGTTGCTCAGGAGCCGCATCGCCACCCGCTCGCCGAACGCGGTCCCCATCGTGGCGATCCGCAGGTCATAGTCGCGCCCTTCGATGGTGACCAGGATGCGGCCGTCCTGCGGGCGGATCCTCTCGGCGATGTCGATGCCGGCCAGGACCTTGAGCCGGGAGGTGATCCCGTCGGACACCGATCGGGGCAGGACGGCCTTGTCGATCAGGAGCCCGTCGACGCGGACGCGGATGCGGGTCTTCTCGGCCTCCGGTTCGATGTGGATGTCCGTCGCGCCGATGCGAACCGCATCGCTGATGATCGTGTTGACGACTCGGACCACCGGGGAGGTGTCGTAGGAGTCGGCCACCCCCACGGCGGCGTGGTCCAACGAGTCCCGCAGCTCGTCCCCCACTCCGAGGAGGCTCTCTCCCACCTTGCGGGTGACGTCGAAGAACTTGGTGACCGCCTGCCCGAAATCCGCCTCCGTGATCAGGAACGGCCGCACGTGCCCGCTGAGATACTTCTCGACCGTATCCACGGCCATGATGTCCGTGGGATCGAGCATCGCCAGCTGAATCTCGGTGCCCTGGCGGGCGAACGGCACGACCTTGTGGTCCATGATCACCCGCTCGGGGAGGCTGCGGACCAGTTGTTCGTCGATCGGATGCGTGCTGAGGTTGACGTAGGGGATGCCGTGTTGCGCCGCCAGCATGTTGCCGAGGAGCTCTTTGGACACGTATCCGCGGTCGAGCAGGATCCCCCCCAACCGCTCCCCCGTGCGCCCCTGCTCGGCGAGGGCTTCCTCGAGCTGCGCCTTGGTCATGTGCCCGGCCGCGATCAGCATCTCGCCGATCTTCTTCCGCTTGGGGCTGACGCTGTACCGCGCCTCGCCGTTCGAGCTCGCGTGGCGGGTGAGGCTGCCAAACCGGACCAGGGCCCGCAGTTCAGCCTCGACTTCGGAGACAGGCGCGGACAACTGCGTGGCGAGGCCGGAGGCCGTCACCTG
>VBAO01000237.1 GCA_005883865.1 Candidatus Segetimicrobium genomatis | reverse complement strand
CTCGCCGCGTACCGCGGGGGCGCCTTTGGGCTCGGCGTCATGAGCCTCGTGGACATCATGCTGGCGCTCCCGGGCGTGCTCCTGGCGATCGTGATCGCCGCGCTCCTCTCCCCCCGCCTGACGACGGCGATCGTCGCGGTCGGGGTCGTCACCATTCCCTACTACGCGCGGTTGGTCTGGAGCGTCACGCAGGCGGTTCGCGTCCGTGAATACGTGGACGCCGCGAGGGCGGCGGGCGCGTCCGATGCCCGCATCATCGCCCGCCATGTCCTCCCGGGGATCCTGCCGCCCGCATTGG
>VBAO01000236.1 GCA_005883865.1 Candidatus Segetimicrobium genomatis | reverse complement strand
ATCCTCTCGGTGTCGGCGTTGAGCTTCCTGGGCGTCGGGGCGCAGCCCCCCACACCCGAGTGGGGGCTGATGCTCAGCGAGGCGCAGCGATTCATCCTCGTCGCCCCGCACATGGGGATCTTTCCCGGCCTCGGCATCATGATGGCCGTGCTCAGTTTCAACCTCATCGGCGACGGCCTGCGGGACCTGCTGGATCCGGCCCTCGCCCAGGCCGTACGGAGGTAGCCCCCCGTGGCGGCAGGCTGGGGAGTGGTGGGACTGGGCATCCACGCCGTCGGGCGGATGCTCCCCGTCCTCCGGCGATCGCGACGGGCGCGGCTCATCGGCGTGTACTCGAGAAGGCAGGACGTGACCCACGACATCGCCGCGCGCTGCGGCGTTCGCGGCTACGAAACGTTCGACGACGTCCTCCGCGATCCGGAGATTCAGGTCGTGTACCTGGCCACCCCCCACGATGTCCACGCCGAGCAGACCCTGCGGTGCGCGGCAGCGGGAAAGCACGTCCTGGTCGAAAAGCCGATGGCGCTGTCGGTCGAGGATGCCGCCGCCATGGTCCGGGCGTGCGCGGGGGCCGGGGTGCAGCTGTACGTCGGTTTTCACCTCCGGTTTCATCCGGCGCACCGGCAGGCGCGCGCCGTCGTGGCCTCCGGGCAGATCGGCGATCTCGTCTGGGCGGAGGCGCGGTGGCTCTCGTTCCGAGACCCGGACACGGGGTGGCGCCTGGATCCCCACCGGTCCGGGGGGACGCTGCTGACCGCCAGGGGGGTCCACCTCATTGATTTGATCCGGTACGTCTGCGGGGCCGAGTTTCGGACAATCAGCGGGATGAGCGACGGCCTTCGGCCCGAGCAGCCGGCGGATGACCTGACCGCGGCCATCGGGACCCTCTCTTCGGGTGGGGTCGCGCATCTCGTGTGCTCGCGTCTGGTCCCGGGGGCGGTCAACAGCCTGGAGATCTACGGGACGCACGGGACCGTCGTCTGTCGGGACACCCTGGGAGCGGAGCCGGGGGGGACGTTGACCGTGTGCATCGGGTCCGAGGAGCGGGCGGTCTCGTACGGCGTCTGCGATGCGTTCGGGGGAGAGGTCGACTGGGTCTGCGAAGCGGTGATGGGGGGTGGCCGCCCGGACCCGGCGGGTGCGGGCGGCGAGGACGGCGCGCGGGTGACCGCCGTCACCTGCGGCCTCGTGGCCTCCGTGGGATCGGGTCGTGCGGTCACCCCGGAAGACACCCCGTGAGCGAGGAGCGCGATGCCTGACATCATCGGCGACAACATCGATCGGCTGACGTGCGTCGAAATGCGCATCCCCGGGATCGACCGGGGGATTATCGAGCCGCTCTATCGGGCGGCCCGCGAAGCGCAGGGCGGCTCCCCGCTGACGTTGCGCGCGGCGCGCCTCCTTCGGGAGCGGGTCAAGGCCGATGATGCGGTGCTCATCGTTACGGGCGCGGGCGCGCCCCCGTATCTGCCGTACGGGGAAACCGACGGCCCTCCCGGGGCCGTCGCGCTCGCGCGGGCCATCGGCCGCGGCTTCGGGGCCCGCACCGTGCTGGTGACCGAGCCCCAGTACATGCCGGGGCTTCGCGCGGCGGCCGCGGCGGCAGGCCTCCCGGTGTTGGATGACGGCCTCGCGGCCCAGCGGCCGGGAGCGGCCGTCTTGCGCACCTATCCCGTGGATGACGACGGCGGGCGACGTGAGGCCAAGGCGCTCCTGGACCAGTACCGCCCGGCGGCGGTGATCGCGGTGGAGAAGCTGGGGCCGAATGCGAAAGGCGTGATCCACAGCCTCAGAGGCATCGACGGCACCGCGCACACCGGGAAGGCCCACCACCTGGTCGAAACCGCGCGGGCCCGCCAGGTGCCGACCATCGGGTTTGGGGACGGCGGCAACGAACTGGGATGCGGGCTGATCTATGAGACCGTCCGGCGCGTTTTGGAATATGGAGCACGCTGTCAGTGCCCGTGCGGGGACGGGATGGCGACCACGGTCAAGACCGACGTCCTCGTGATCTCGAACACCAGCAACTGGGGCGCGTATGGGACGGCGGCGTGCCTGGCCCTGTTGCAGCGAGATCCCGCGCTCCTGCCTACCCCGGATGAAGAGCGCAGGGTGGTCGAGCAGTGCGCCCAGCAAGGGGCAGGGGACGGGATGGCGGGCCTGCCGATTCCCTGGGTGGATGGCACGTCGACCGAGGTCCAGGAGGCGATGCTCACCCTGCTGCACATGATCGTCGCCAACGGTCTCCGGACGCTCCGACGGCCGTTCTGACGACCGGCGGCCGGCGTCCGGTCCGGCTCAACTCGGCGGGCAGATGAGGCCGGCATGACGAGGCGCGGCAGCCAGAGGACCACGTCGGGAAACAGGATGATCAGGGTGATCACGAGGAAGAAGATCGCGTAGAGCGGCACCGACTGGCGGAGCGCCCGGGTGAACGGGACGCCGGCCAGCGTGGAGGCCAGCAGCAGGATCAACCCGTAGGGAGGGGTGATCAGGCCGAACGCCAGACTCACGATGATCAGCACGCCCATGTGGACCGGGTTGATGTGCCCGAGCTGCGTCAGCACGAGGATGATCGGCATGAAGATCGCGATCGCCGGCACCCCGTCGAGGAAATCTCCCGCGATCGTCAGCACCAGCACCATGAGGTACATGATCACAATCCGGTTGTCGCCCGCGATCGCCTCGATCCAGCCGTTCACGATCTGCGGGCCGCCGAGGTACGCCAGCAGCCACCCGACGGCCGACGCGCTGGCCACGGCCGACATGGGGAGCGAGTAGAGGATCGCGGCCTCCATGAAGTTGTGGGGCAGGTGCCGGAGATGCTGCCGGTTCAGCAGCGGGAGCAGGACCACGAGGATGTACACGACGGCGATCATGCCGGCTTCGGCGGGCGCACGATGATGATCGGGATCATCAGCGGGAGCAGCGCCGCCCGGGTGGCGCCCGCTATCTCACCGAGGGTGGCCCGCTGCTTTCGGATTCCGGGCGGACCGAAGATGTAGCTGTACACCATGAGGCCGACGCCGACCATGATCCCCGGCGTGGCGCCTCCGAGAAACAGCCCCGCGATGGAGACGTTCCCGACCGCCCCGTACACGATGGCCATGATGCTCGGGGGCACCATCGCCGCGATCGTCGACGCGGCCGCGACGAGGGCGGCCGAGAAGGCGGGGTTGTATCCCTCCTGCTCCATGTAGGGCATGACGACCGTGCTGATGGCCGCCACATCGGCCGTCATGGACCCCGAGATCCCGGCGAAGAGCATGCTCGACAGGCTGACCACGTGGGCGAGGCCGCTGCGGAGGTGGCCGACCAGCGCCTGGGCGAACCGGATCAGCCGTTCGGTGATGTTCGCCGAGGTCATCATGTCGCCGGTCAAGAGGAAGAATGGGATCGCGAGAAACTCGAGCCGATTGATCCCGTTGAACATCTGTCCCACGATCGACGCGACCGTGATCTTGGTGAACAGGGTGGTCGTGAGCAGCGCTCCGGCGATCAGCGCGAAGGCCACCGGCACGCCCTGGTATCCCAGGTAGAGGAACACCCCGACCATCACGACGATCGCGATCGAGTGCGTGTCCATGCCGCTCCGCCGGTCAGGTCACGGGGAGGCGAGTTGGCTCTGCGGCCATCCCTTCGGGGACCTCGAACCCGCGCCGCCATCCGTTGACGAGCTCCTCGATCGTGAAGAGCGCCACCAACGCGCCCGCGATCGGGATCGCAGCGTAGAGGACCGCGATCGGGGTGAGCGACGGCATCAGGAAGCCGCCGAACCCGGTGAGATAGTTGATGTAGCCGAACACGATCATCGAAACGGCGACGGCGAGGATCACGAGCCGGTTGAAGGTCTCGATCAGCCATCGCTTGGGTCCGCGCAGGGACTGGGCGACCGCGGTCAATCGGAAGTGCTGGTCCCGCCGGACCGCCACGCCCATCCCCAGGAACACCCCCCACACAAAGAACCCGATCTCGAACTCGCCCGCGTCGAGCCACGGGTGTTTGATGGTCCGGAAGAAGACGTCGGCCAGTTCGCACACGGTGAAGGCCAGCAGCAGGAGGGCGCACAGGACCATGAGGGCCCGCTCGAGGAGATCGAGCGCCGGCCATTTGAGATGCCGGAACGCCCGAACGGTGATCCGCGGCTTCGGCCGCCGAAGCCTGCCCTCAGGGACCGCCGGCGCCGCCACGGCTACTTCAGGTTGCGGACCAGCGTGAGGAGTTGCACCGCGTACGGGCCCAGGCTCTCCGCCTGCGGTCCCTGCAGGGGGGCGGCCAGGGTGGCAAAGCTCTGCTTGTCGACCTGATCGTGATACCTCACCCTCAGACCCTGCAGGGTCTTCGCCGCGGCCGCATCGTACTCGAGCGACTTGAGGGCCGCCCGCGGCAGGGCGAAGTCGGCCGCCTGCTGCACCCACTTCCGCTGCTCGTCCGTGAGGCTCTCCCAGGTCTTCTGGCTCATCCAGAGATGATTGTTGTTGGCCTCGTGCTGGGTCTTCGAGAGTACGGGCGCCGCCTCATAGTGCTTGTTCTTCAGGTAGATGTCGTTGCTGTTTTCAGCGATCTGAACGAGCCCGGTCTGCAGCGAGGTGTAAACTTGCCCGAATGGCATGTGGATGGGAACGGCGTGGTACGCGCTGAAGAAGGCATCCTCGGTCTTCGTCGCCTGCACCCGGACCTTCTTGCCGTCGATGTCGCGGACGCTCGAGATGGTGAATTTCGAGTACATGTTCCGGAAGCCCAACGTCATCAGCCCGAGGGACCGGGCCCCCGTCGTGTTGTCGACGATCATTTTCTTGAAGGTCGCGTTGAGCCCGGGGTTGGTCACGGCCCGCAGGAGGTGCCCCTCATCCCGAAAGATGTAATGGAGCGAGAAGACGCCCGCCTGGGGCACCACGGTCGCCGTGTTCGCGGTCGAGTTGATCGCGAAATCGATGTCGCCCGTCCGGATCTTCTGCGCCATCTCTGGCTCCTGCCCGAGCGCGGCCGTGGGGAATTGCCGAATCATCAAGGTGCCGCCGCTCAGCTCTTGCAGCTTCTTGTCGAACGTATCGGCCATGAACCCATACCCGGTCTCATGCGGTTGATCGTAGCCGAACGTAAAGGTCCGGGCGGGGCCCGCGGCGCGAGCCCGTCGCGATCCCCAGGCCGCTGCCACCGGGCCCGCCAGGCCGGCCCCCCCGAGCAGCAATGAGCGTCGTGTCACCATGCTGATCCCCCCCGCCGCGCCGATGGAGCCCCGCTGTGCCCCCCTGAGTTTGTGCGGGGAGCGTCAAGGATCCTCTCGATGGGTCGCGTCCCGCGCTCCCACCGCTTTCATGATGTGCGTCCCAACGCACACCAGGTCGTCCCGTTGATTCACGATCGTGACCTCGGAGAACATCTTTCCCTCGGCTTCGTCCACTCGCGCCACCGCGTACTCGACCGTGATGGTGTCGCCGATGTAGACCGGCTTGATGAAACGGATCCGGTCGTAGCCATACGAGACGAGGACCCGCGGGATCGCGGCCTGGACGCGCTGGGCCATGAGCGTGGAGGTCGTGGACATGAAGCCGACGAGGAGGGCGCCGTGCACGATGCGGTGCCCGTACGGCGTCGCGCTCATGTACGGCTCGTCGACGTGGTTGGGGTGCAGGTCGCCGGTGATCCCGGCGAACAGGTACACGTCCGACTCGCCGAGCGTCTTCCTGAACTGCACGCGTTGGTTGAGCGCGCCCGACAGCCCCCGGCCGCTGCCCTCTGCCACGGCGTCCCCCCGATGCTCCGGCGTCCGCTACGCGTGCCGGAAGCGGGGTGTCCGCTTTTCCAGAAAGGCGGTGACCCCTTCCAGCATGTCGTCGGTCTGGAAGATGCGATGGCTCTGCTCGAGGGCGAACCCGACCGCGGTGTCCCGATCCGCCTCGGCGGCCACGCCCATCAGCCGTTTGCTGGCCTGGATCGCCAGCGCCGGCTGCCCCGCGAGCCGGCGGGCGAGGTCCATCGCGCCCGCCATCGCCTGCCCCCGCGGCACGACGCGGTGGATCAGGCCGAGGTGGGCGGCGTCCTGAGCCGCGATCGGGTCGCCGAAGTACACGACCGGCTTGGCGCGGCTTTGTCCGACGAGCCGCACCAGCCGGATCGGGCCGCCCGATCCGGGGAACACCCCGAGCCGGATCTCAGGGAGCCCGATCCAGGCATCCTCCTCCATCACCCGAAGGTCGCAGCACAGGGCCAGTTCCAGTCCGCCTCCCAGCGCCCACCCCTGAATGGCGGCGACGGTCGGTTGGGGAAGATCCTCCAGGCGGTTCCAGACCTCGTTTTCCCGGTGCAACTTCGTGGCGACCACACGGTCCCGGACCATCGGAAACTCCCGCACGTCCGAGCCCACACAGAACGCGCGCTCCCCCGCGCCGGCGACCACGACCGCGCGGACACGGCGATCGTCCGCAAGGGCGCCCAGCGTGTCGTCGAGTTGACGCGTCATCTCCAGCGTGACGAGGTTGAGCGGCGGGTTGTTCAATCGAAGGACCGCGATGCCGTCCTCGGGCCGTTCCAGCTCGACGAGCATCTTGACCTCCCGGCGGGATGCGCGCTAGATCACTCCGCCGGGTTAGATGCGGCCCCCGGTCCTCCCTTCATCCGGGCCGAGGGCCTGCGGGCG
>VBAO01000075.1 GCA_005883865.1 Candidatus Segetimicrobium genomatis | reverse complement strand
GGCCGTCGCCGATGAGGTTGAAACTGAGCACGGCCATCATGATGCCGAGGCCGGGAAAGATCCCCATGTGCGGGGCGACGAGGATGAATCGCTGCGCCTCGCTGAGCATCAGCCCCCACTCGGGTGTGGGGGGCTGCGCCCCGACGCCCAGGAAGCTCAACGCCGACACCGAAAGGATGCCGTTCCCAACGCCCAGCGTCGCCTGCACCAATGCGGGCGGCAGGATCCCCGGGAGGATATGGCGGGCGATGATGCGGGCATCCGACGCGCCCGCCGCCCTCGCGGCATCCACGTATTCACGGAGGCGAACGGCCTGCGTGACGCTCCAGACCAACCGTGCGTAGTAAGGAATGGTGACGACCCCGACCGCGACGATCGCCGTCGTCAGGCGGGGGGAGAGGAGCGCGGCGATCACGATCGCCAGGAGCACGCCCGGCAGCGCCAACATGATGTCCACGAGGCTCATGACGCCGAGCCCAAAGGCGCCCCCGCGGTACGCGGCGAGCACGCCGAGCGTCAGTCCAAGGCCGAGCCCGACGAGGACCACGCCGACGCCGGCGCCGAGCGAGATGCGCGCGCCGTGCACCACCCGGGTCAGGATATCCCTCCCGAACTGGTCGGTCCCCATGAGGTGGGCGAACGAAGGCGGCTGGAGCCGGACCGGGACGTCCATCCGCATCGGGTTCCCCGTGAGCGCGGGACCAACAGCCGCGACGAGCGCCAGGGTCCCCATGAGCGCGGTGCCCACGAGGCCGCTCGCGCCCCAGCGCGCGATCCGCCGGGAGAGCCGCCGGGATGCCCGCGCCGCTGCCGCGCGGGACGACCGAGGGGTGTCAGTACCGAATCCGTGGGTCGAGGAGAGCATTCGTCACGTCGGCGATGATGTTCAGGACGGCGAACACGACGGCGAACAACAGGACGGTGCCCTGCACCAGCATATAGTCCCTCGCGGCGAGCGCTTGGATGGTGAGGTTGCCGATGCCGGGCCAGGCGAACACCGTCTCCGTGATCACCGCGCCGCCGAGCAGATACCCGGTCTCCAGCGCGATCACCGTCACGACCGGGATGAGGGCGTTCGGGAACGCGTGCCGCCACACCAGGCGGAGGAATCGGAGGCCCTTGGCGCGCGCCGTGCGGGCGTAGTCTTGATGCAGGACCTCCAGCAGGCTGCTCCGCATGTGCCGGGCCAGGATGGCCATGGGCCAGCCGGCCAGGGTCGCGGCGGGGAGGATGAGGTGCCTGAGCGCGTCCCACCCGGTGATCGGGTAGACGCCCATGTGGACGTCGTTGCTTCCGGCCACCGGGACCACCCCCAGCCACACCGCGAACACGATGATCAGCATGACCCCGAGCCAGAACGTGGGAATGGAGATCCCGAACAGCCCCCCCAGCATGCTGAGGTGGTCCACGAGGGTGCGGGGCCGGACCGCCGACACCGTCCCCACCGCGATCCCGAGGGGCACGGCGATCAGCATGGAGGCCAGGGCGAGTTCGAGGGTGGCCGGAAAGCGATTCAGGATCTCATAGGTGACGCGCGATCCCGTCAGGTAGGATCGCCCCAGGTCGCCGCGCACCGCGTCCGCGAACCAGTGCCCGTATTGCACCGGCCACGGATCGGTGAGCCCCATCTCCCGGCGCAACCGAGCCAGCGATTCGGGAGAGGCATGGAGGCCCAGCTTGAGCGATGCCGGATCCCCCCCGGCCGTCCGTACCATCACGAACGTCAGGATCGAGACCAGCATGAGGCTCGGCACAAAGATCAAGACCCGGCGCGCCAGGTACCGGACCACCGCCGGTCACATCCTCCCGCGGAGACGCGGCCCTCGCCGCCCGGGGCACCCGAGGCCCGGGTGCCCCGGCGGGGCCTATGAGCCGATCTTCACACCCCGGATCACGACATCGCCGAGCGGGCCCACGAGGAGGCCGTCGACGCCCGCCTTGGCCCCCATCGCCCGCTGTGGGTAGCCGAGCGTCACAAACGGCGCGTCCGCAAGAATCATCCGCGAGGCCTTGAGGTAGAGGTCTCGCCGCTTGTCGGGGTTCCGCTCGACCTGGGCGTCCGTGTTCAGCTTGTCAACCTCGGGGTTCTCGTACCCCATGCGCTGGCGAGCCCGCTTCGTGCTAAACACCGAATACATGATGTTGTCGGGGTCCCCGGTGTCCATCACCCAGTCGTTGAGGGCGATCTGGTGCTCGCTCGCGTTGATCTTGGAGTAGAACGCCGCCTCCTCCAACCCCTGGAGCGACACCTTGAGCCCGATCGCCTGGAGGTCGGCCTGGATGAGTTGGGCCTCCTCGGGCCAGACCCCCTCCGTCTTGTGCAGCAGGGTGATGGCGACATCGCCGGCGCCCGCCTGCTGAAGCAGGGCCTTCGCCTTCGCCGGGGTATGCGGGTAGACGTCTTCGAGGCTCTTGTCGTACCCGAGGAGCCCCGGCGGCACCGGGCCGGCGCCGACCGTGTAGCTGCCGTAGAAGGTCACTTTCTGGATGTTCGCCTTGTTGACGGCGAACTGAATCGCCTGCCGGACCTCCTTCTTGTCAAGCGGCGGCTTGTGCTGGTTGAGGAGGAGATACTGGGTCGCGAGAAACGTCCCGCTGACGACCTTGAACCGCTTGTCCCCCCGGACCGCGGGAACATCCTTGAAGTCCAGCAGCGTCGTCAGGTCCAGTTCCCCCGTCCGGAGCTGTTCCAGCCGCACGGTGTTGTCGGCGACCGTCTTCCAAATGACGCGGTCGACCGAGGGGCGGCCTCCCCAATACTTGTCGTTCGCCGTCACGACGAACTCGACGCCCTTCGTCCAGCGCTCAAACTTGTACGGCCCGCTCCCCGTGGGGTGCATCGCATAGTCCTTGCCGTACTTCTCGAGTGCCGTGGGGCTCACGATCCCCTCCGCGAACAGCGCGAGGTTGGGGAGGAGCGTCACCGCGGGGCGGGTCTGCGTGATGCGGAGCGTGGTCGCATCCAGCGCGTCGATCTTGCTCACGTTGCTGAAGACGATCTCGGTGTAGGTGATCCCCTGGAAGTGGTACGGGTTCTTGTCGTCGATCTGGCGCTCGTAGTTCAACTTGACCGCCTGTGCGGTGACCGGCGTGCCGTCGTGGAATGCCGCCGGCCGGAGGTGAAACGTGTAGCTGAGCCCATCCGGGGAGATGTCCCACGATGTGGCCAGGCTGGGTTCAAGCGAGACGGTCCCGGTCTTGAAGCGGACGATCCCTTCGTTGATGTTGTTGTGGACGACCTTGATGTCGCCGTATCCCGCGGCCCCGAGGATCACCGGATCCGGATTGGAGATCCCTTCGGGGATCCCGGCCACGAGCGTCCGCTGCGCTGCGGCTGCTTCCGCCGCTGGCCACGTCGATGCCCCCGGCCGCTCCCCCGCCATCTCGAACAGGGCCGGAAGCGCCGCAGCGCCGACGCCGAACCCCAGCGCCTTCCGTATGAACTGCCGGCGCGTATAGCGGCCCGCCTTGAAGTCCATGACCAGTGCCCCCACCCTCTCGTCCATCCGTCTCCCCCTCCTTCCGGCCGGCGGCGACCGCCGGCCTGTGGCGTCAGCTGCCGGCGACTCCCGGGCGCGCGGCCGCCGGGTGGTGCGAATCCCTACCCCCGATGCGTGAGATCCGGCGCGCGGGGACCCCTCGCGGGCGCCGGGGACCGATGACCTCGCGATCATACGCGAAGAGCGCCGTCACGCCTCCGGTGTGGAGGAACACCAGGGGGGTGTCCCCCCGGTGCGTCTCGGTCCAGCGCAGCATCTCGGCCATCGCGTTCCCCGTGTAGACCGGGTCGAGAAACACTCCCTCGGCCGCGGCGACCTTCCGGATCGCCCTGATCGCCGCGGGGTAGGTGAAGCCGTACACTCCCTCGCCGCGCCCCAACAGCGAGACGTCGTCCGGGTCCACGGGGAGCTCGAGGTCCAGGAGGGCGAGCGCCGCCCGCACCGCCGCGAGCACCCGCTCGCGGGCCCCCGCGCCCAGGCCGTGCGGCGCAGCGCCGTGGACCCGCAATCGCCCACCGTAGGCGCGCGCCCCCAGCAGGAGGCCGGCGTACGTGGGGCCGCCGGACCCCACGAAGATGTCCGCATCGCGGATCCCCGCCGCCTCGAGCTGCGCGGCAAGCTCGAGGAATCCTTCGGCGTAGGCCAGGGCGCTCAGGGCGTGAATCTCGGGCGTCAGCGTCAGCAGCCGCGCCCGTCTTCCGCGCCGGCCGAGGCGGCCGACGAGCCGCTGGCAGGCCTCGCGGATGGCCTCGTAGCTCCCTTCCCTCACGACGTGCACCTTCACGCCCATCAGCGACTCCAGCAGGAGGTTGCCCTGCATCTCGTAGCCTTTGGTCGTGTCGAGCACCAACTCGGTGGGAACCCCGAGGGCGCACCCGACCGCCGCCACCTGGGCCGGGTGGTTCGACTGCACATAGCCGCCCGCGACGAAGAGGTCGGCGCCCCGGTCGAGCGCGTCCCCGGCCGTATGCTGAAGGATGCGGATCTTGCTCCCGGCGATGGCGATGCCCGCAAGATCCTCGCGCTTGAAGAAGACAGGCCGCCCGAGCCGCTGCGAGAGCCGCGCCATGCGCTGCATCGGCGTCGGAAAGATGCCGACGGGAGCATGGGGGCGCCGCGCCAGGCGCGCCGCGAGGAGGTCACGCATCGCGGCCGCCCCCGTCGTCGGGGGGAATCATCGCGATCGCGTCGATCTCGATGCGCCACTCCGGTCGAACCAGCCCCGCGGCGATGACGGCGGACCGCGACGGCCACGTCCCCGTGAAGTACTGACGATACACCGCGTCGAGCGCCGCGTAATCTTCCCGATGCGTGTAGAAGACCGTCGTGCGGACGACTCGGTCCATGGATGCGCCCGCCGCCTCGAGAATGGTTTTCAAATTTCGCATGACCTGGTGCGTCTGCGTCGCGACATCCTCCCCCACGGTCTGCCCCCGCGCGTCGACCGGCGGCATTCCCGACACGAACACGAAGCCGCGTTCGACGACCGCCTGAACGAGCGGGGACTTCGACCGGTAGGCGTCCGCGGTGTCGACCACGCGCCTCATGAGCTCGCCTCCTCGACCAGCCGGCCGCCCCGCACGAGCGGGCGCCCGTCCACGATGACGTCCGGCTCCCACATCACCATGTCGAGATGGAGCGGCGCGTCGAGCCGGCCGCCGAAGTGAGTGTTGCTGCCAAGGGCGATGTGGCACGTCCCGTAGGTCCCTTCGTCCTCGATGATGCGCCCAACGACACGCGCCTGGGGATTGAGGCCGATCCCCACCTCGCTCAGCATGAACGCATTGGGGTGGCCCGCGGCGCGGACGAGATCCTGGAGCGCGCGGGCCTGGGCGCCACCCTCGAACGTCTCCGCCCGCCCGCTCGCGAACCGGATGGCGATCGGCGCGGCCACGAGGCCGAGCACCGCCACGCTGGCGTCCACGACGGCGACCCCTTCCGCCGTCCCTTCCAGCGGGGCGACGTAGGCTTCGATGGTGGGGATCCCGGCGCGCGTCCCCGGCCGGGTCGCGAGTCCCGTGTTGGCCACGGCGGCGCGGCCCCCGAGCCGCATCGCCAGGTCCGTCCCGCCGCGCGCGCGCAGCTCGAGCCGGTCGCCGCAGAGCCGGCGGGCCAGCGCCTCCGCGACCGGGGCGCGGGCGGCGAAATCCGCGTCGATGCCCCCCCGGATCAGGGTTTCCTCCCGGCATTCGCTGATCGCCAGCATCCGCGCGCCCGCGGCGACGGCGTCGCGCGCCGCCGCCGTATGGAACACGCTCAGGCTGGTCGGCGCCAGGATCACGTGCGCCCGCTTCATCGCCTCCGCGACCGGCGGAGGCGGCTCCTCGCCCGGCCGGCGGGGGCGCGGCATCGTGACCGTCACGGCCGAGCCGCCCTCGGCGGCCACGGCAAACGCCAGCGCCTCCGCGACCCGGTGGGGCACGGCGACGTCGGTGAGGATCACGACCTGCTCGCCCGGGCGCACGGCGGCGCACGTGCGCACCACCTTCACCGCCCCCGGCGCCATCAACGCAAAGTTCATTCGGGTCCCTCGAGGGCGCGGGCATGGGCAAACAGCGCCGGCTGGCCGCCCGTGTGCCAGAAGACGACCGTCTGGTCCTCCCGCCACCGGCCGCGCCGGACCAGGTCGGCGAGGCCCGCCATCGCCTTGCCCGTGTAGACCGGGTCCAGAAGCAGACCCTCGGTCCGGGCGGCAAGCCGGATCGCGTCGAGACACTCGGGCGTGGGCACGCCGTAGGTGCCGCCGTAGTCTTCGAGCACGATGACCGCCTCCGGCGCCACCCGGATCGCCACGTCGAGCGTTTCGGCCACGTCGTTGATGAGCGACGTCACGATCGGGGCCAGCTCTGCCCGAGAGGCGCCGTCGCTGATCCCCACGACCTCGACGCCGCTCTGGCACAGCACCGCGCCGGCCAGGAGCCCGGCGTGCGTGCCGCCCGAGCCCGTGCAGAAGACGATCGCATCGACGACGGCGCCCATGGTCGTCGTCTGGCCGAGCATCTCCATGTAGGCCTCCACGTAGGCCGCCGCACCCAGGGCGGTCGAGGCGCCTTTCGGGACCAGATAGGGGCGGCGGCCTTCGCGCCGGAGCGCGTCCATCTCCTCGGCCACGGCCGCCTCGACGGAGGCGGAAGTGGGGCCCGGTGCGATCCGGATCCTTGCCCCGAACACACGGTCCAGGAGTAAGTTGCCCTGCACGTCCTGAGGCTCTCCGGGCCGGAGGATCAGCACGGCCTCGAGCCCGGCCCGGCAGGCCGCGGCGGCCGTGACGCGGCAGTGGTTCGATTGGATGGCGCCGGTCGTGACGAGCACGTCACACCCTTGCGCGAGGGCGTCGCCGAGATGGAACTCGAGCTTGCGGACCTTGTTCCCACCCATCCCGAGGCCGGTGAGATCGTCCCGCTTGACCAGCACCCGCGGACCTCCGCGGCCCCCCCCGAGGGCGTGCCGGAGCCTGGGGGCCTCCTCCAGCGGGGTCGGGAGAGGCGCGAGGCGGACGCGGGGGAGGCGCGCCAGCTGCATCAGGCCCGCCGGGGCCGCCGCATGACGCGCGCCATCCGCTCGATCGCCTCGCCGAGCTCCGGCTCCCGGACCACCAGCGAGATCCGCTCGAATCCCTCTCCCCGCCGGCCGAAGTACCCGCCGGGATAGACGAACACCCCTTCCCGCTCCATCAGGGTGAAGGCGAACTCCTCGGATGAAAGCCCCGAGGGACGAATGTCCACGAACACATAGAACGTGCCCTGTGGGGGCACGCAGGGGATTCCCGCCTCGGCGAGCCGGGCCAGCGTGAAGTCCCGCCGGGCCCTGTAGATCGCCAACCGCTCCCCCAGGCAGGCCTGCGGGCCGCGCAGCGCGGCGACGGCCGCGTGCTGGGACATGGTGGGGGCGCAGATCGTGAGCGTGTGCCGCAGGGTGACGAGCGCGTCAACGGCCGCCCGAGGCCCGGCGAGATACCCCACCCGCCACCCGGTCATCGAGTACGCCTTGGAGAATCCGTTGATCGTGATCGTGCGATCGCGCATGCCCGGCATCGAGGCGATGCTGAACGGCCGCCCCTCGAACACCACCGTCTCGTAGAGCTCGTCGGAGATGACGTACAATCCATGACGCTCGGCCACCCGGGCGATGCCCTGGAGCCGATCCCGCGGGTACACGGCGCCGGTCGGGTTGTTGGGGGTGAGGAGCGCGATCGCCTTCGTCCGCGGGGTGATGCGCCGCTCGAACTCGTCCGGGTCGATCTGAAAGCCGTCCGCGGCCGACGTGGGGACCGCCACCAGGGCCGCGCCCAGATAATGGAGCATCGTGGCGTACGAGTTGTAGTAGGGATCGGCGAGGAGGATCTCGTCTCCCGTGTCCAGGAGCGCGCAGAGCGCCACGAACACCGCCTCCTGCGTCCCGGTGGTGATCACGACCTCGGTGTCCGGGTCAGCCTCGATCCCGTTGTCCCGGCGGAGCTTGTCGGCCACGGCCTGGCGCAGCTCGGGCAGGCCGGGGAGCGGGGTGTACCGTGTCAGGCCCCTGGCCAGCGCGTCCTGTCCGGCCGCCACGATGTGGTCCGGCGTGGGAAGGTCCGGATCGCCCCGGCCGAGACCGATGCCGTCGGTCCGCTGCCGGAGCATGTCCATGAGCGTCCCCGCCCGGCCCACCTCGACGGTGCGCACGCGGCCGGCAAGCTGGACGAGGGGGCTGGCGGATCGGCCCCGCCTCCGGGGATCTGCCCGACCGACTTCCACAGCCTACCTCCTCGAACCGGCCACGCGGCCATGCACGGCTTCCGGCTCGAGCTGCTCGATGATCGGCAGCAGGCGCGTGAGGTGCTCGTCCTGGCCCGGCCTCATCGTCCGGAGCGGAGGACGCACGGGGCCGCCGGGCCGCCCCAGCAGGTCGAGCAGGCGCTTCGTCCCGCTGGGGTTCGGGGTTTCGTAGACGGCATCGATCACGGGCAGGGCGGCGAGCTGAAGCACCCGCGCGGCCGCAAGGTCGTTCTTGTTGACGGCCTCGAAGAGGCGGACGAAGGTCCCGGGGATGACCGCGCCCAGCGTGATCAGCGCGCCCGCGCCCCCCAGGGCCAGGGCCGGGAGCACCAGATCGTCCAGCCCCTGGAGCATCCGGAAGTCGGAGGGGCTTTCGCGGACGACGCGGGCGAACTTGGCCAGGTTGCCGCTCGCTTCCTTGACCCCCACCACCTTCGGCAGTTGCGTGGCGATCCGGACCAGCAGGCGGGCGTCCATGTCCAGGCCGGCCCGGCTTGGTGAGTTGAAGAGAATGAGCGGCAGCTCCACGAGATCCGTCAACCGCGCCACATGCTCGTAGATGTCATCCGCGGACGGCCGGACGAAGTACGGAGCGATGATCATGACCGCGTCCGCGCCCCCCCGGGCGGCCGCCCGCCCCGCCGCGGCGATCCGCGCCGGATCCAGGTAGAGGGCGCCGGCCACAACGCCGCAGCGCCCTGCCGCGCCCTCCACCGCCGCCTCCACCGCCGCCGCGTGCTCTTCATCGGTCAGCGAAAGCGCCTCCCCCGTTCCCCCACAGATGCACACTCCGTGGACCCCCCGACGCGCCAGGACGTCCACGGTCTTCACGATGCCGCCCCGGTCAATGGCTCCGGCGGGCGTGAAATGGGTGACCAGCGACGCGATGATCCCGGACGGACGGTACATAGCCTCCTCCTTCACCCGACTCGGCTGTTTCAGCGGACCCGTCTCACGCCGGAGGCGGGACGGCGGATTCCTTCCCTTCCAGCACGCTGATCACTTCCTCGATGGTCTGGGTCACTTCACGGTCCTGCGCTTCGATGGTCTGGGCGGCGATGTGCGGGGACGCAATCGTTCGAGGCGCCGCCAACAACCGGTGCGGCGGGGCGACCGGCTCGCCGGCAAAGACGTCCAGGCACGCGCCGCCGATCCACCCCTCGGTCAATGCCCGGGCCAGGGCGTCTTCATCGATGAGCGCCCCACGGGCGGTGTTCACGAGGAGGGCTCCCGGCTTCATCCGGCGGAGGGCGCGCTCGTCGATCATGTGCTGCGAGTCCGGCGTCACCATCGCGTGGAGGCTGACGACGTCGGCCTGGGCGAGCAGTTCGGGCAGGGCGACGAGGCGGATTCCGAGCGGGACGGCGCGCTCCTCGGAAACGAAGGGGTCGTATCCAAGGAGGGTAACCCCAAATCCACCGAGGCAGCGCGCGACCCGCGACCCCACATTCCCCAACCCGACGACGCCGACGGTCTTCCCGCGGAGCTCCCGCCCCGGGACCAGGGCGTTCCGCCAGCCGCCGCGGCGGAGGTGGTCGACGGCCTCCACGAGGTGGCGGAGGTGCGCCAGGATGAACAGCACGGTATACTCCGCCACGCTGTCGGAGTTCGCCTCGGGGGACCACACGATTCGGACACCCCGCGCTCGTGCCGCGTCCCAGTCGACATTCTCCGGGCGCGCGCCAAACTTGCCGATGACCCGGAGGTTCTCGGCGTACTCGATCATCGGGCGCGTGATGCGGTCCCGGGAGGTGATGAGGACGGCATGGACGCCGCGGACCGCGTCCGCGAGCTCGCGTTCCTCCATGCGACGGTCCTGGGGCCCCTGTCGCACGTCGCCGAGCCCGCGGAGACGCTCGACCGCCGGATGATCCTTCGGCTCGGTGATGAAGATCCGGTATCCCTCGCTCATGACACCGCCGCTTCGGCTATGTGGGCAGACCGGAAGGTCGTGCGACCGGAATCCCAGGCGCGCTGCGTGATGTGGGGCCGGGAACGCCCCACCGCGCCGACCGCCGTCACTCTTTCGGATTACGATAACGGAGGACCTTCTATCGATAATGCAATTCGCGGAGCCGTCGGACTGGAGGAACCCGGGGTCGAGTCCTCCAATACAAGGCGTGCCGGTGGAAACTCAAGATGAGTCCACGAGAAAGGATCTTCCAATCAACCACCACCAGCACGAGCACGTAGGGCACGACCAGCACGCGGGGCACAGCCCGGCCTTGTTCCAATCGAAGTTCTGGTTCAGCCTGCTCCTCACCATCCCGATCGTCCTCTACTCTCCGATGGTCCATACGTGGCTCGGCCTCACGATGCCGCAGTTTCCCGGCGCCCCCTGGCTTCCGGCCGTCCTTGGGACCCTTCTCTTTTTCTACGGCGGGATGGTCTTTCTCAGAGGCGCGGTCGCCGAACTCCAAGACCGACTCCCCGGCATGATGACGCTCATTTCGTTGGCCATCTCCGTCGCCTTTGTCTACAGCCTCTATACCACGATCACCGGCGTCGGCTCGGACTTCTGGTGGGAGCTGGCCACCCTCATCACCATCATGCTCCTCGGCCACTGGATAGAGATGCGCGCGGTCATGAGCGCTGAGGGCGCCTTGCATGAGCTTGCCAAGCTCCTCCCCGATGAAGCGGAGGTCGTCACGCCGAGCGGCACCAAGACCATCCCCGTCGGCGCATTGAAAGAAGCCGACGTGGTGCTGGTGCGGCCCGGCGCACAGATTCCCGCCGATGGCGTGGTCGTCGAGGGCGAGTCCGACGTCAATGAATCGATGCTCACCGGGGAATCGAAACCGGTGAGGAAGACAGCGGCGACGGCCGTCGTGGCCGGCTCGGTCAACGGCGACGGCTCATTGAACGTCAAAGTGGTCCGGGTGGGTGAAGCGACCGCGCTCGCCGGAATCATGCGCCTCGTCGCGGAGGCGCAAACCTCAAAATCCCGGGCGCAAATGCTTGCGGACCGGGCTGCCTTCTATCTCACGATTGTCGCGCTGTCCGCCGGCGTCCTCACCTTTCTTGGGTGGCTATCGGCGCGTGGTCACGACGTCGCGTTCGCCCTGGAGCGCGCCGTCACGGTCCTGGTCATCGCCTGCCCGCATGCCCTCGGCTTGGCGATCCCCCTGGTCACGGCCATCTCCACGACCCTCGCGGCCCGCAACGGCCTGCTGGTGCGCCAGCGCCTCGCCCTTGAGAGCGCCCGCAACGTTGACGTCGTCATCTTCGACAAGACCGGTACCCTCACGGAAGGGAAGCAAGGTGTGGTCAACGTTTGGCCGGTGGACGGCCTGCCGCCCGCGGACGTCCTCGCTCTGGCCGCAGCGGCGGACGGCAATTCCGAGCATATCATCGCCCGGGCCATCGTGGCCGAGGCGGCCAAGAACCACGTGCCCCTGCCGCCCGCCACGCAGTTCAAGGCGCTCCCCGGCCGTGGCGTCCAAGCACTCGTCGGCGGGTGGACCGTGCAGGTCGGCGGCCCGCAGTTGCTCGCCGAGCGCCACGCGGAACTGCCGGAGGCGCTGACGAAACGTACCCAGGAAGCGGGTCGAGACGGGAAGACCGTGGTCTATGTCCTCACCGAGGCGACCCTCGTCGGCGCCATTGCCCTCGCCGATGTCATCCGCAAGGAGTCCTATGCCGCCGTCAGGGATCTCAAAGCGAACAAGATTCGGGTGGCCATGCTGACCGGCGACTCGAACGACGTCGCTGCGTGGGTCGCCAAAGAGTTGGGGATCGACCGATACTTTGCCCAAGTGCTGCCCGAGGACAAAGCCGAGGCCGTAAAGCGCCTCCAGCGGGATGGCAGCCGGGTCGCCATGGTCGGCGACGGGGTGAACGATGCGCCTGCCCTCGCCCAAGCCGATATTGGGATTGCCATCGGCGCAGGCACGGATGTTGCCATCGAATCCGCGGGCATCATCCTCGCTTCCGATGATCCGCGCGGTGTGGCCAAGATCATTCGGCTCTCCAAGGCGAGTTACCGCAAGATGGTCCAGAATCTCGTCTGGGCAACCGGCTATAACGCCATCGCCATTCCCCTTGCCGCGGGCGTCTTCGCCGCCTTTGGCATTCTCGTCACGCCGGCCGTGGGTGCCGTCCTCATGTCGCTCAGTACCGTGATCGTCGCGATCAATGCGCAATTCCTTCGGGGATTGCGGCTCTAAGAAAGCCCCAGGGACCCTCGGGAGCCGGGTGATAATGTCCGTGCATGGCACGCCGGTTTGTTCGGCGCAGGGCGTGAGGCCTCGGTAGGTCTCATGGAACGGCGCCGGTTCGGGCCCACCGCCCGCGAGGTCGCGGTGATCGGGCAGGGGACCTGGGAGATCGAGCGCGGCGACCGCGGGCGCGCGATCGCGGCGCTGCGCCGAAGCCTCGACCTCGGCATGACCCATGTCGACACCGCGGAGATGTACGGCGCGGGCGCCGTCGAGGAAATCGTCGGTGAGGCGATCGCGGGCCGGCGCAAGGAGGTCTTCCTGGTCTCCAAAGTCCTTCCCGAGCATGCTTCTCGGAACGGGACGGTGGCGGCCTGCGAGAAATCGCTCGCGCGCCTCAATACCGACCGGCTGGACGCCTACCTCCTGCACTGGCCCGGCGAGCATCCCCTGGCGGACACGATCGCGGCGTTCGAGCACCTGCAACGCGAGGGGAAGATCCTCGCCTGGGGCGTGAGCAACTTCGATGTGCCGGACCTCGAAGCCGCCTGGACGATCGCCGGCGAGGGCCGTCTCGTCTGCAATCAGGTCCTCTACCATTTGCAGGAGCGCGCGATCGAGCACGCGGTGCTGCCCTGGTGCGAGCGGCACCGCGTCGGCGTGGTCGCCTACAGCCCGTTCGGGCATGGGGGTTTCCCCGGCCCGCGCACGGCCGGAGGGCGCCTCCTGCAGCAGATCGCCGCCGCGCACAACGCCACGCCGCGCCAGGTTGCGCTCCGGTTCCTGGTGCGGCGGCCGTCGCTCTTCGCGATCCCCAAAGCGTCCAGTCCCGAGCACGCCGCCGAAAACGCGGGGGCCGGCGAGTTGCGGCTCACCGAGGCCGAGCTCGCCCTGATCGACGCCGCCTTTCCACTCGGCCCCCGGCGGCGGGAACTGCCGATTCTGTAGAGTTTGTCAGCATGGGGGGATGAGGATGCGCCTGCGTAAAGCCTCCGCCAAGCTTCTGGCACGAGAGCGCGTCTGCCGCGTGGCGACTGCCGGCAAGGACGGGATGCCTCACGTCACGCCGGTCTGTCACGTCCTGGCGGATGGCAAGATCTACTTCGCCGCCGGGGGCAATAGCCAGAAGGTCCGGCACCTCACGGCGAACCCTCACCTGGCCGTCCTCGTCGATCTTTACACCGACGACTGGAGCTGGCTGAAAGGCGTCATGGTGCAGGGGACCGCCAGGCTCCTGCGGCGGGGTCCCGAGTTTCGAAAGATCCGGACGCTGCTGTATCAGAAATACCCGCACTACCCCGACGAGTCCGCGGTGGAAGAGTCCGACGACGTCATCGTGGAGGTGACACCCGCCCGTGTTGCGTCGTGGGGACTCGAGGATCCTCGATGAGCCTTCGTGAGTACCGCGGGAAGCGCCGCTTCGACGTGACCCCTGAGCCGGCAGGCCGGCGGGCCCCGCGCGCGGGGCCCGCCGGGCCGCTCCGATACGCCGTCCAAAAGCATCAGGCGCGCCAGCTCCACTACGACCTTCGGCTCGAGTGGAACGGCGTGCTCCTCTCCTGGGCGGTGCCCAAGGGGCCGTCGCTCGATCCATCGGTCAAGCGCCTGGCGATGCGCGTGGAGGATCATCCGATCGACTACGCGGATTTCGAGGGCGTCATCCCAGAGGGCGAGTACGGCGCGGGAACAGTCATCGTGTGGGACCGCGGGACCTGGATCCCCGAGGACGAGGACGTCGATGCCGCGCTGCGGCGGGGCGAGCTGAAGTTCACGCTGAACGGGACGAAGCTCAAGGGCTCCTGGGTGCTCGTCCGAACCCGAAGCGGCTACCCGGCCTCTTCCAGGCGCGAGGCCTGGCTGCTGATCAAACACCGCGACGCGCACGCCGCGGACGGGGAGATCACCGCCTCGATGCCACGGTCGGTGATCTCCGACGGTACGCTGGCCGAGATCGCACAGGCTGAAGGCGGGACCGTCAAGAAGGCTGCGCCCGGAGATCCATCCGTGCGGGGCCGGCGGCCGCCACCGGCTGTCAGCGGGGCGCGGAGCCGGTGAGCGACCGCATCCCGTTCCGCATCCGCCCGATGCTGGCCACCTTGGTCGAGGAACCCTTTCACCGGCCGGGCTGGGTGTACGAGGAGAAGTACGACGGCGACCGGATCCTGGCGTACAAGGAGGGCGATGCGGTCCGGCTTCTCTCGCGGAACGCGAACGACCACACCGCGAGGTTTCTGAAGATCGCCGCCGCGGTCGGAGCGCTGCGCTCCCGCACCCTGCTTCTGGACGGGGAGATGGTGGTCTTCGATCGCCGCGGAGTCTCCCGCTTCCAATTATTACAGCAGGGCCGGGGCGAGGCCAGCTACGCGGTCTTCGATTGCCTGTACCGGGACGGCCGTGATCTGCGCCGTGAAGGGCTCGCCGTCCGCCGGAAGACGTTGGAAGCGACCATCGGCGAGGACGAGCGCCTCCTCCTCGCGCGACGTCTGGCCGAGAACGGGCTCGCCGCCTACCGGGTGGCGAAACGGAAAGGCTACGAGGGGGTCGTGGCCAAGGACCTCGCCTCGCCGTATGTTGAGGGGCGGT
>VBAO01000074.1 GCA_005883865.1 Candidatus Segetimicrobium genomatis | reverse complement strand
CCCATGAGCGCCTGTGCCCGCTCGGCGCTCCAGGTCAGGGATGGAAGGCTGACCTTGAGCGCGTCAGGATCGCTCAGCGCCGCCACCGCGATGTCCTTCGCGGCCGCGAAGGCTTTGTAGACGCTCGCGGGCAGCCAGGGGTGCCGGGCCACCAGCGATGTCCTGATGCCGACGATGTGCATGATCGGGAAGATGCCCGTGCGGCGATAGTACTCCTCCTCGTCCACCCCGAAACGAGCGAAGAGCCGGCCGACGGTCGGGACCCCCCGGGTGAAACAGGACGGGGCCTGCGGTGCGATGAGGGCGTCGATCCGACCCTCCTCCAGCAGGCCCGACAGGGTCTTGCCTGCAGGGGCCCCTTCCAACGAGACGCCGCTCGGCGGCGTGAACGGAATCTTCTCGATGCGCCCCGGCATCTCGAGCCCGCCCGAGACCCAGCGCAGGTCGCGCGGCGCGATTCCGTACTCCTCCTGCAGCAGCCCGCGGACCCAGACCGCGGCCGTGATCTGGTACTCGGGCACCCCCACGAGCCGGCCGCGCAGGTCCTCCGGACGGGTGATGTCCCGATCGGTCCGCACGTAGATCGCCGAGTGCCGGAACGCGCGCGAGAGGAAGACCGGAATGCCCACGTACGGGCAATCGCCCTTCGCGCGGCGCATGGCATAGCTGCTCAGCGACAACTCCGAGACATCGAACTCCTCGTGCGCGAACGCCCTGAAGAATATCTCCCCGGGCGACTGCGGCAGAAAAACCGGCCGGCATCCTTCGATGAAGACCTGGCCGTCGATGAGGGGACGGGTCCGGTCGTAGTTGCCGCAGGCGACCGCCAGCGGGACCGACCGGTTCATCGAGGGCTCCCGAGGCGTGCGACGTCGGGGCGTTTCTGGCCGGCCCGCGCGACGTCGGGGGGCCGGCGTCAGGGCGACTTGGCGAGCGTCGCGGCGAAGTTGGCGTCCTGCAGCGCCTGGAGATAGCTGTTGTCGTAGAAGTCGGTGGCGGGCTGCTCCATCTTCCTCGTGCGCAGGATGAACTCGATCCCCGGCACGGTGACGAACGGATACACCGAATAGAACTGGTCCCGGTAGAGGAGGAACCCCTGCTTCAGATTCGCCTCTTTGATCGGCAGGTGCGTGTGGATCAACGCCAGCGCGGCGGCCGTATTGAGGGGGTTCTTGATGAAGACGTTGGCGGCGACGGTGGCCCGGAGAAACGAGTCCACAATCGCAGAGTGCGTCTTCGCCCAGGCCGTGTTGATGGCGATGACCGTCTGCTGGAAGGGTTGATCGAGCGTATACAGTCTCAGGAGCGGCTTGAAGCCCATGTCGAACGCCACCAGGTCCATCCCGGCCGTGAGCACCGTGAAATCGATCTGGCCCGTGCTCAGCGCCGCGAGACGCGATCCCTCGTCCCCCACCTGCAGCAGCGTGACGTCTTGCGGGTTGATCCCGAGTTTGGTGAGGGCGAAGCGGGTCGCGAACTCGGACGACCCGCCGAAGCTGCTGATCGCGCCTTTGGCTCCTCGGAGCTGGGCCGGGGTGGTGATGTTCTTTCCCACCACGAAGTCGAAGGGGAACTTGTTGATCAGCCCGGCGACCGCCTGGAGGGGAACGCCCCGGGATCGAGCGTTGATGATGTCCGCGGCGCCGAGCAGCGCGATGGGGACGTCACCGGCCGCCATTGCGGCGACCGCTTTCGCCCCTCCCTGAAAGTTGACGATGGTGACGCTGAGCCCATACTTCTCGAAGAAGCGCTTGTCCTGAGCGATCCAGGCCGACACCCCGTCCAGGTTGAAGAACGACATGCCGGCGTCGAGGCGGGTGGGGCCCTGTGCCTGGACCGACGCGCGGGTCTTCGCCAGCACCTCCGCGAGGGCCGCGCCCGCCGGAATCGTCAGGAGCTGTCGCCTGCTCAACCGTGGACTCACACCGCTTCCCCCCCCCGCCGCGTGCGCGTTGCCGGGTCTCATTCGCGTCGGCGCCGACGGGTCCTCCTCCGGGGTGTCCTTCTGCGGGGCCGGAGGATTCCCGATGGGCGGAGCGAAGGAGGCAGCCGAGATGGCTGGGCTGTCGGCGCGGCTGGACCATCTGCAGCTGCTGAGCGAAGCGCCCGAGCGGCTCGCCGGATTCTATCGGGAAGCGATGGGCATGACGCCCAGCCGGATCGACCGCGATCTGTGGCTGTGCGCGGCGCCCGAGCGGCGGCTGCTGATCGGCCGGGGCCGATCGGGGACGCTCGGCTTCGGCGCGTTTCGCTGCGAATCCGCCGCCGCGGTGGCGGCGTTGCGGGCGCGGCTCGAGCGGCGCGGTGCAGCGCTCGACCCGGCGCCGACCCCCCTCTTCGAGCCCGGCGCCTTCGCCGTGGCTGATCCCGACGGGAATTCCCTGCTCTTCGGGGAGCGCCGGCCCGTAGAGGGCGACCCCGTGGCCGGTCCCGCGCCGAGCGCCCGACTCCAGCATTTGGTCGTAGGGAGCGACGAGCCGGAGACGCTGGTCCGGTTCTACGCCGACGTCGTGGGGCTTCCTGTCTCCGACAAGGTGCTCCGGGATGATTCGGTCACCGCCTGCTGGCTCCGCACGGACCACGAGCATCACAGCCTGGCGGTATTCCGGGCTCCGGTCCGGCGGCTCGACCATCACTCATACGAAGCGGGCGACTGGGCGCTGATTCGCGATTGGGCGGATCACTTTGCCCGGCAGGGCCTCAGGCTCATCTGGGGCCCCGGCCGGCACGGCCCCGGGAACAACCTCTTCATCATGGTCGAAGATCCCGACGGCAACCGGATCGAAATCTCCGCCGAGCTCGAGACCGTGAACGGCGATCGGCCCGTGGGCATCTGGCCGCACGAGGAGCGCACCTTCAACCGCTGGGGCCAGGCGCCGTTCAGGAGGTGAGCCGGGCTCCGGTGCCGTCTCCGTCCGGCAACGCGGCGCCCGCGGTGAACGAGCGCTATTCCGTCGCGATCGTCGGCGCGGGACCGACGGGGCTCACCCTGGCCAACCTGCTCGGGCTCGAAGGCGTGCGCGCGCTCGTCATCGAGCGCAATGCCACGACGGTCCAAGAACCCCGGGCGGTCTCGATCGACGATGAGTCGCTGCGCACGATGCAGGCGGCGGGGCTGGTCGAGATGGTGCTCCCGGCGATCGTCCCCGGCTACGGATCCGACTATCTCTCCCAAAACGGGCGCTGCTTTGTCAGCGTCCGGCCCACCGAGGCGCCGTACGGCTACCCGCGGCGCAACGCCTTCCGCCAGCCTGTCCTCGAGCGACGGCTCCGCGAGGGGCTCGCCCGGTTTGCGAGCGTCGGCGCGCTGTTCGGGCATGCTCTCGAGTCGTTCTCGCAGCATGACCACGGGGTGTCCCTCAGGGTGCGGCGTCCCGACGGCCGGCCGGTCGAGGTGCGATGCGACTACCTCGTCGGGTGCGACGGGGCCGACAGCACGGTGCGTCGCGGGCTCGACGTGGCCCTCGAGGGATCGAGCCCAAGCGAGCGCTGGTTGATCGTCGACCTCGAGAACTCGGAGGTCGACTCTCCGCACACGATCGTGTTCTGCGATCCGGCGCGCCCCGCTATCGCGCTGCCCGGACCCGATCGGACCCGTCGGTTCGAGTTCAAGCTGCATCCGACCGAGCGGGACGAGGATCTGCTGGCCCCGCGAGCGATCGAGCGGCTGCTCGCGACGCACGGGGCCGATCCCCGCAGCACGATCACACGGACGGTCGTGTATCGGTTTCACGCTCGGGTCGCGGCGCGGTGGGCCGCCGGCCGGGTCGTGCTGGCGGGCGACGCCGCGCATCTGACTCCCCCCTTTGCGGGGCAGGGGATGAACAGCGGCATCCGCGACGCGCACAACCTCGCCTGGAAGCTCGCGGCGATCGTCCAAGGAGTGGTCGGGCCGGGGATCCTCGACACCTACGAGGCCGAGCGCCGCCGGCATGTCTGGGAGATGATCCGGCTCGCGCTGCGCATGGGCCGCGTGATGGCACCGCGCAATCGCCTCACGGCGTGGGCCGTGCAGGGCGGCTTTCGCCTCCTCGGCCTGTGTCCGCCGGCCCGCGATTACATCGCCGAGATGAGGTACAAGCCGACGCCCCGCTTTGCGTCCGGGTTCCTCGTCCCCGACGGCCGCAGCGCCCGGCGGACGCTCGTCGGCCGCCTCCTCCCGCAGCCCAGGGTCGTCGCGTCCGACAACCGGACGGTGCGGCTCGACACGGTGCTCGCGCCCCGCTTCGCGTCCGGGTTCCTCGTCCCCGACGGCCGCAGCGCCCGGCGGACGCTCGTCGGCCGCCTCCTCCCGCAGCCCAGGGTCGTCGCGTCCGACAACCGGACGGTGCGGCTCGACACGGTGCTCGGGAACCGCTTCGCGTTGCTCGTGTGGACCGCCCGGCCGGAGGCCGTCTTCGCCGCGGCCGATCAGCCGATCTGGGAGCGTCTCGGGGCCAAGCGCATCGCCGTCGTGCCCCCGGGAATCGACCGCGAGGCCCTCCCCGGCATCGAGACCGTCCGCGACACGGACGGGGGCGTGGCGGCCGCGCTGGCGCGCTACCCGGACCACGTCCTGCTGCTGCGGCCGGACCATTACGTGGCGGCCTGCATCCCTCCGGGCGAGCTCGCCCGCGGAGCCGAGGCCGTCGCCGCGCTGGTGGGGCGCACCTCGGAGGGGCTGCGGGGCGGCTCGCGCGCCGCCCCGCCTGCCCATCGCGGGCTCAGTCGGGATAGAGCGATTTCACGTAGCCCGACCGGACCAGCTCCTGCAGCAGCGAATCGTCGATCAGGGACGCCGGGGTCAGCCTGCGGACCTGCGGGCTCGCGCTGAATCGGATCGCGTTCGCCACACCCTTCGAATCCACCCGCGGGACCTTGTCCTGCCAGACCGGGAAGAAGGCCTTGTAGGCCACGGCCGCCTGCTCCGGAGTCGCCCGCGTGTAGTGGGCGATCGCGCGTTCCACCTCGGCCTCGTTCGCGGGGTTCCGGATGTACGCCCAGGACGCCAGGAAGGCCCGCAGCAGCCGGAGCACGGTCTCGCGGTGTTGGGCGAGGTACGATTTCCTCACGGTGAGCGCGGTCTGGGTCATGGGGATGCCCAGGCCGACGCCGTTGACCAGTTCCTTGAAACCCGCCGCCTCGGCCAGGGCCGTGGTGGGCGGGGAGATGATCCCGCCCGCCGCGATGCCCGCGCTCATCGCGGCCATGATGCCCGCCAGCGTCCCGCCCGCCGTCATGATCTCCACCTTGCCGGTGAGCCCGAAATGATCGAGGATGATCCGCGCCGTGGTGTCGGTCGATGTGCCCGTCCTGGTGACCGCGACTCTCCTGCCCGCGAGATCCTGGACCGATCGCACCTCCTTGCGCGCGTACAGCGAGAAGACGGGGTAGTTCGACCCGGCCGCGACCATCACCAGGTCTCCGCCCGTCGCGTCGAAGTCCGCCACCTCCGTGGCGCCGACGGCGAGCGCCTGCGACTCGCCGGACACCAGCGTGGCGACGGCGGTGCTGCCGGTGATCTGGGTAAACCTGACCTCCAGGCCCTCCCTGGCGAAGAAATGCCGATCCTGGGCCGCGAAGAGCGGCGTGAACGCGGCGCTCGCCTGCGCGTAGACGACACTGAGCTGCTCGGCCCCGGCGCCCAACGTTGGGGACGCCCCCGCTGCCAGGGTCGCCGCCGTCAGGGCGGCGATGATCTTCCCGTGCCCCATGTCCCCACGCTCCCTTCGTTGCTCTAGAGGATCCCCTCGCGCTGGCCTTTCGCGACGTAATGGTCCCAGGTCTTCAACAGGATCGCCCGATCCCACAGGCTCGCGCGGACGCGGCGGACCATCTCCTCGGTGAAGACGCGGGGGGACCCCAGCACGGACGCCCACAACTGCTTCTTGGCGTTCTCCTCGAGCCAGATGGAGGCCGTGAAGCACGTCTCCACATCCTCGCCCACGACCACCGCCCCGTGGCCGCGCAGCAGCACCGCGCGGGCGGATCCGAGCGTCCGCGCCACCGCATCGGCCGCCTCGTCCGAGCGGATCAGGTCGGGATCGTCGTACACCGGCAGGCCCTGGGCCGGAAACAGCGCGCCGAGCTGAAAGACGGGCACGAGGGGCCGCCCGGCGATGGTGAAGACGGTGGCAAACTGGGGATGGAGGTGGGCGACGCAGTGGACGTCCGGGCGCGCGGCGTAGATCCGGGTGTGGATGGGGACTTCGGCCGGGGGATCGCCTTCGCCCGGCAGGGGACGGCCCCGGGGATCCACGGTCACGATATCGTGAGGGCCGACCGCGCTCCGGCCGACCTGGCGGGCGTTGATCAGCACGTGCTCGGTCCCCGGCAGCCGGGCGCTCATGTGCCCGTTCATGTCGATCAGGCCTTCGGCCGTCAGCAGCCGGATGGCCCGCGCGAGGGTGGATTTCAGGGCGCTCGGGTCGGGCATCTTCAGGTCTCCTGTCTCGACATTCGTCGCTGGGCTGCGCCCGCGGGGCGCTCGACGTCGGGCACGAAGAGCAGGGCGATGTTGGCGACCAGCACGGTCCCGGCGATCACGTAGAAGACCGACAGGAGGCCGTAGCGGTCGCCGAGGTAGCCTCCCACGAGGGGCATCGCGGTGGGCAGCAGGGCCTGGGTGGTGAACAGCATGCCGACCGCCGTGCCTTCGTATTCGCGCGGGACGACCCCGATCGCCCACCGGAAGATCGCCGGCCGCATCGAATACACGAAGAACCCGAGGAGGGCCAGCCCCGCGACGAACGCCGCGCCCAAATTGAGCGCGGCGAACCCCAGGACGACGACGCTCGTGGTGAACATCCCCGCCGTGGCGACCCGCTTGGGTCCCAGGCGGTCCGAGAGCGTGCCCGCGATCGGCGTGGCGACCATCCCCGACGCCTGGACCACCGCCAGGTAGAGGCCCAGCAGCGCCGCCGGCACGTGGAGTTCGTACGAGAGGTACAGCGGGAGGAACGTGCTCAGGCCGAGCTGCGTCATCGCGCGGACGCCCGAGACCATCGCCAGGACGAGCAGGCGCCCGTTCCGGACGAGGACCCTGAGGCCCTTCGCATATTCTCCGAGGGCCGGGGCGCGGGACGGCGGCGCGCTCTGCCGCCGGTGGACATGGCTCATCATCCGCACGATGACCAGCGTGAGGAGCAGGCCCGCGGCCACGACGATGAGGAGGGTGCGGCGCCAGTTGAGCGCGGCCAGCAGGAACCCGGCCGCGAGCGGCGTCAGGGTGTCCCCGAGGTTCGCCCCCAGTTCGTGAAGCGCCAGGCCATACCCCCGGCGGGTGGGGTACATCTCGGAGAGCGCCGTGATCGCCGCCGGATGCCAGAGGAAGTTCCCGATCCCCACGATCCCCATCGCCACGAGGATGACCGCGTAACTCGAGGTGAAGCCGATCAGGAGGTACGGCACGGCGGCCCACGCCAGCGCCAGGCTCATGAAGAGGCTGCGACTCCCCAGGGTGTCCACGATCATCCCCGCGGGCAGGTTCACCACCGTGCTCATGAACTGGCGGATGGTGATGACGAGGCCGACCTGGCTGTAGGTCAGCCCCAGATCCTTCGCCAGGAACGGGAGCAGGACGTAGAACGCCGCGGAGTAGGCGTGGGTCATCCCGTGCCCGGCGCCGATCACCCACATCCCCGCGTTCGATGGGTCGGGCCTGGGGAAACGCCGCCACATCCCTTCGCGGACGGCGGTCATCGAGATGGCCGCGTCAGAGCCCCTGCCGGGGCATCGCCTGGTTCACGCCGTCCCTCCTCAGCCCTCCAGGGCGTCCACCCACCGCCGCGTGTCCCCGACGATCGCCCGCGGGACCGATCTGAGATCGTCGACGCGTTTGCCTCCCGTGAGAAACACCGCCGCCCGAAGCTCTTCGAGAAATTGCCCGATCCAGGCCTCGACGGCCGCGGGGCCCTTGAGGGCGGCGACGAGCAGGGGGCGCGCGATCCCGACCAACGAGGCGCCGAGGGCGATCGCTTTCGCCGCATCGAGCCCGGTGCGGATCCCGCCGGTGGCGATGATGGGCAGGCCCGCTGCCCGGGCCGCGACGACCGATACCGCCGTCGGAATGCCCCAGTCCCGGTAGACCGTCCCGAGGGCGGCGCCGCGGATATCGCCCCGCGCCTGGGCGCGGATCGTCTCGACCGCCGCGAAACTGGTGCCCCCCAGGCCCCCCACATCGAGGGCCCGGACCCCCAGCCGGCGCAGCTCCTGGGCGGCCTGCCGCGAGAGGCCGGCCCCGGTCTCCTTGGCGATCGCCGGGACGCCGATCGACGCGACCACGCCGGCGATCGCCTCCCGCAGCCCCGTCGCCCGCCGGTCCCCTTCAGGCTGAACGATCTCCTCGAGGAAGTTGAAGTGGATCGCGAGGGCGTCGGCCCGGATCATCGCGACCGCCTCCGAGACCTGGTCCGGGGTCAGCGGGGGGCCGCTGTCCTGGGGCACCAACTGGGCGGCCCCGATGTTCGCGATCAGGAAGGCGGAGGGGGCCGACTCCCGCGCCACGGCGTAGGTCCGGGCGAGGCGCGGGTTATGCAGCGCGGCGCGCTGGCTTCCCAGGCCCATCGCCACCCCATGGCGCTCCGCGGCGCCGGCGAGGATCGCGTTGACCTTTCCGGCGGAGTCATGGCCTCCGGTCATCGCCGCGACGACGAGGGGCGCCCGAAGGCGATGGCCTAGGAATACGGTCGAGAGGTCGACCGCCGGCAGGTCCGTGACAGGAAGGGCATGGTGGACGAGATGGATATCGGACCATCCGGGTCCCGTCCGGCCGGCGACGTCCCCGGTGGCGACGACCCTGAGGTGCTCGGCTTTGCGCCGCTCGACGACGTCGGCCGCGGGAGGCGCATTCCGCCCCCCCGGGGCCGCCCGCGGCGGCACGCGCGATCGCCCGCCGCCGCGGCTCCGCGCCACACTCACGAAGACGCGGCCTTTCGCGGGAGGCCGCGCCAGCGCCGGATCAGGTCCAGGTGGATGCCGAACTGATCGAGGATCTTCACGATGGTGTGGTCGATGATGTCGTCCACGGTGGCGGGCAGATGGTAGAAGGCCGGCGCGGGCGGCAGGATCACGGCGCCGGCCTCGGACGCCCGCACCATGAGCCGGAGGTGCCCGATGTGGAGGGGCGTCTCCCGGACCACCAGCACGAGCCTGCGGCGCTCCTTCAAGCAGACGTCGGCGGCGCGGGTGATCAGGCTATCGGCGTAGCTGTTGGCGATGGCCGAGAGCGTCTTGATCGAGCAGGGCGCCACGACCATCCCGTCCGTGACAAAGGTGCCGCTCGCGAGGGCGCTCGCGATGTCCCGTTCGTCGTGCGTGTGGGTCGCCAGGGAAGCGATCGACCCCGGATCGCGATGCCTCTCGTACTCGATCGTGAGGCGCGCGGCCGCGCTGAGGATCAGGTGCGTCTCGACCTCGGTGTGCGCGCGGAGGACCTCGAGGAGGCGAACGCCGTAATGCGGCCCGGTCGACCCCGAGATGGCGACGATCAGCCGGTGGGGGGATGGCGTCGCTGCCCTCTTCTCCTTCGCCATGCGCACCGCCCTCCTCATGCGCACTCCTCCCTCGGCACGCGCATGCCGCGGCCGCATCCGGATGCCAGAGCGCGCCGCGGCCGCGGGTGGGTCCTCATTCTGTGAGAGGGCGGGGACCCCTTCTCGGCCCCCTTCCCCTCACGCGCTGATGCGCTGGTGGCACGGGGATTTTCGCGCACCCCGCGCGCGGCAGGGGAGGGTCATCGACCGCAAGCGTTTTCATCAAGGTCGCGTGCCGGTCTACGCGGGAATCCCGATGGGAATATTGCCCTGGTGGACATGGAAACGGCGAGTGGTCTGAGAGGAGGCGGCCGGTGAGGCTGGATCTTCTGACCGACATCAACCGCGACTACGCCGTCGCGATGAACTACCCTGCCGTCGATCGGTTCCTCGTGAAGATCCTCTGGTGGCATCTGGGGTTCACGATCCTGATGGCGGTCGCGAACTCATCCCTTCGACTGAGCGAGCGGTTTCCCTCACCGTTTTCCTGGCGCGTGCTCGGCGGGCAGGAGGCCCTGGGGGCGATACTCATCGGGATCGCCGCCGCCGCCATTCCGGCGCTCGTCCGCGGCGTGACGGCCAATCACTACGCCTGGCGGGTCATCGTCAGCGGCGCCTTCACGGTGTATTCCTACCTGTTTGTGTTCATGAGCGGCGGGTCGATCGAGATGCACTTTCACTTCTTCATGGTGATGGCGTTGCTCACCGTGTACTCCGACTGGCGGCTCGGCTGGGTCGTTCTGGTGCTCACGGCGGCGCATCACGTGATCCTCAACTCCGTGGCGCCCGGGTGGGTCTACTTCTACGGCCGTAACGACCTCGCGGTCGTCGCGCACGCCCTTCCCGTTACCGCGACCGCGATTTTCACCTCGCTGCTCTGCAACAACCACCGGCGCTCGGTCGCCATTCTGGAGGAGCGGACGATCCAGCTGCGCAAGGCCAAGGAAGGCGCGGATCGGGCCTCCCAGGGCAAGAGCGAGTTCCTCTCGCGCGTGAGTCACGAATTGCGGACCCCCATGAATGCCATCCTGGGCTTCGCCCAACTGCTGGAGATGGACGGCCTGAGCCCGGATCAGCAGGAGAGCGTGAGCCAGATCCTCCGGGGCGGACACCACCTCCTCGGGCTGATCAATGAGGTCCTCGATATCACCGGCAGGGAGGAGGGCCGCCTGACGCTGTCCCTGGAGGCCGTTTCAGTACGCGAGGTGGCGCGGGAGTGCTTCGACCTGGTCAAGCCCCTGGCGGCCGAGGGGAAGGTGCTGCTGGACGACCGCGCCGGCCGCTTCCCAGAAGCGTACGTCATGGCCGACCGGCAGCGCCTGAAACGGGCGCTGCTGAACCTCCTTTCCAACGCAGCCAAGTACAATCGCCAGGGCGGCACGATCACGCTGACCTGTGAAGAACGGCCCCAGGAGCACCTGCGCATTCAGGTGAGCGATACCGGCCCGGGCATCCCGCCGGACAAGCTCGAGCGGCTCTTTACCCCGTTTGACCGCCTGGGGGCTGAGCGGAGCGCGGTCGACGGAGTCGGGCTGGGGCTGTTGCTCTCCAAGCGTCTGGTGGAGGCCATGGGGGGATCCCTTGGCGTGGAGAGCATCGCGGGCACAGGGAGCACCTTTTGGATCGACCTGGGGCGGGTGGAAGGACCCCTCCAACGCCTGGGGAGGCTGGGCGGAGATCTCCACGCCCCCGGCGACGTCGTGCCGTCCCGCGGACCTTTCGTCGTCCTCTATATTGAAGACAATCAGTCGAATCTCACACTCATCCAGCGGCTCCTCGTCCATCGCCCGGAGGTCAGGATCCTCTCGGCCGCCGATGGACGGCTGGGCCTGGAGTTGTCGCGTGCGGATCGCCCCGACCTCATCCTGCTGGACCAGCACCTGCCTGATATCCCAGGCGAAGAGGTCCTGCGCCGGCTCAAGGAGACCCCCCACACGCGCCACATCCCGGTGGTGATGATCAGCGCCGACGCGACGGCCGGTCGGATTGACCGCCTGCTCGCTGCGGGAGCCCGGGCCTACCTGACCAAGCCTCTCGACGTCAGGAAACTCCTCGCCCTCCTCGACGAGATCCTCACCGCACAAGAACCGGAGCCTGCCTAGCGGGTCGTTTCGCCTTACCCGCCGGCGATGAGCAGCGCGAGCGGCGCCCGGCTCCCGAGCCGCTCGTGGCCCGAGTCCGTGATGATGAAGGTGTGCCCGAGGAAAAGCCCCAGGAGCCCGTCTGGGGTGATCGGGTTGGGCTCCAGCATCAGCGTCATCCCGGGCCGCATCGTCCGGTCCTCGGGATCTGCGTGCACGGCTTCGACCGACACATCCGGGGCGTGGCTCGTGAGGTCGATGCCGTGCAGGATCGTCGGCCGCGACTGGTACCCGTGCTGCCGGAAGAACCGGCCCTTCTCCCGAACCGCCTCGAACGCGTTGCCCGGGCGCAGCTCGGCCGCGAGGAGGTTGAAACCGGGCAGGACGACCTCGTCGAACATCCGCCGCACCTGATCGGTGGGGGCTCCGACGCAGATCGGCACGCCCACCTGGGCGGTGTAGCCCTCGTAGCCGGCGGCGAGCTCGTTCAGGATCAGGTCGCCCCGCTGCACGCGGCGCGCCGAGGGGCGGGGGTTGCCGAAGACCATCCGGGGCCGGTCCATCGGGGTCGAGCCGATGATCAGGAAGTCGACCTCGCCGCCGCCTTCGAGGATCGCGCGCGCCGCGGCGGCCCGGAGCGCGTACTCCGGCACGCCCGGCTGGGCCGCCTCGACCATCGCCAGGAGCGCCGAGGCGCAGAGGTCGCCGGCGCGCCGCACCCGCTCCAGTTGCGCGGGGCTCTTGGTGACCAGGAACTCGTGAAAGAAGTCCCCCACGAGCTCGAACGTGGCCTGCGGCAGCCCCTCGGTCAGGGTCCGGTACTGGTTCACCGGCAGATAGTCGCCGTACCGCGGGTCGATGACCGTGATGCCGATCCGTCCCCGGTCCAATCGCTGCTCGCGGATGCGCTCGACCAGCACCTGGCCGAACTGCCCCCGGCTCGCCGGCCGGACGTCCTTGACCGCGACGGCCCGCCGGGTCGCTTCGATGTGCGTGCCCCCCATCCCGTAGACGAGCATGGGCTCCCCCACGCGCGCCACGAGCAGATAGAGCGTGAGGGCGTGCCACTCCCGGTGGTTCGTCAGCCAGAAGAGCCCGCTCCCATAGCTCCAGTGGTTCGGGCCGCCACACACGATCAGGGCGTCGAGCCCCATCCGGTCCATTTTCGCCCGGGTGCGCTCGTACCGGCGCCGGTACTCCTCCTCGGGGAACCGGTCGTACACGACGTCCTCGTAGTAGGGGGTGCCGCGCATCCGGGCAAACGATGCGCTCTGGTCGAGTGTGGATCGGATGGACTCGAAGTCGCCTTCCGCCATCGCATCGCCTCCTAGTCGTCGCGCACGTGCTGCCACGGCGCCACCCGCGCTTCGAGCCACCGCAGCCCCTGCACGAGCGTGACGCCCATCAGCGCGAGGACGACGACCGGCACGAACAGCCGGTCGATCTGGAGGTTCTGCGCGTATCGGACGATGAGGTACCCCACGCCGGAGACCGCCGTGTAGAGATCGGCCACCACCATCCCGACGAGCCCCCGCCCGATCGCCAGGCGGACGCCGCTCCGGTACGACCGGGCCACCTCGAGGAGTTTGGGATCGACGCTCTTGACCCCCTGGTACGTGTTCAGGAGAACCGGGAAGAGGGTGAACAGGAAGATCACCGCCACCTTCGCGCTGTCGCCGAACCCCAGCCACAGGACGAGCAACGGGATCAGGGCGACCATCGGGGTCGAGTACAGGGCGATGACGAGCGGCTCCAGCGAGAGGTCGAGCAGCCGCACGCGGGCCATCGCGATGCCGGCCAGGATCCCGACGAAGGTGCCGAGCGTGGTGCCGATGAGGAAGACTCTGAGGCTGACCTGGAGATACTTCCACAGCTCCCCTGAGCCGATGACCTGGCCCGCCGCGACGACGATCGCGGACGGCGGGGCGAAGAGGAACGGGCTGATCTGCCGGCCACCGATCTCCCAGAGGGCGAGGATCACCGCCGCCGCGGTGAATCTGACGGCGAGGTCGTGCCTCCGCTGCCGCCGCTTCAGGTGATCGGCGGCCGCCTGGATCGCTTCTCTCCTCGTGAAGGGAAGGGCCAGATCAGCCATTGGCGTCCTCCCGCTCCTGCCCCCGGAGTTCCTCCCGCAGCAGGTCCCACACGCGCGCCCGGAGTCCGCCGAACCCCGGGTCGGCCCGGATCGCCGCGAGGTTGCGCGGCCGGGGGAAGGGGACGGGGATGATCCGCTTCACGCGCGCCGGCCGGGCCGTCAACACGATGACCCGGTCGCCGAGCAGCAGCGCTTCGTCGATGCTGTGGGTGACGAAGACGATCGTCTTCCGCGTCTGCTCCAAGATCCGGAGCATCTCCTCCTGGAGGATCTCGCGGGTCTGCGCGTCCAGCGCGGCGAACGGCTCGTCCATCAGGAGCACGTCGGGGTCGGTCGCGAGCGCCCGCGCCAGCCCGACGCGCTGCTGCATCCCTCCGGAGAGCTGGTACGGATAGTGCTGGGTGAACCCGTCGAGCCCGACCAGCTTGAGCACGGCGGAGACGCGGGCGTCGATGCGGTCGCGGGGCGCGCCGGAGAGCTTGAGTCCATAGGCCGCGTTGGCGTAGACGGAGCCCCAGGGAAACAATCCGAAGTGCTGGAACACCACCGCCATCTTCTCGGGTGGGCGCCGGACCGGCCGCCCCTCCAGCAGGATCTGGCCGTCCGAGAGCGGCAGCAGCCCGTCGATGCACCGCAGCAGGGTCGTCTTGCCGCACCCCGACGGACCCACCAGGCAGGCGATCTCATCGTCGTAGAGATCCAGGGTGAGGTTTTCGAACGCGACGACGCCGGCCCGCAGGAAGATCCGCGCCGCGCGCTCCACCCGGATCTTCACCCGGCCCTGGGGCATGCGGTCAGCCGAGGTGCTCGGCCATGAAATCGGCGACGAGCGGCCGGTACTTGTAGATGATGTTGTTGCACACGTGATTGCCCTCCGGGTAGCATACCCACCGCTTCGGGCCGCGCGCCTGCTCGTAGGTGCGGTAGGCGTCCTCCGGCGGGATCAGGGTGTCCTGCTGCCCGTGGACCACGAGCAGGGGAGCGGCGATGTTGCGGGCGGCGCCCGCCAGCGTGGCTCCGCGGCTTTTCTCACGCAGCTCGTCGTCGGTGGACGCGCCCCAGATGTGGAGCCACCGCGCGAGATGGAGGCCCTCGTGCAGGCGGCGCTCCTCGAGGCTGTGGAGCCCTCCACAGGACGCCACCGCGCGCAGCCGCGGCTCGAACGCCGCGCACCGGGGGGCCAGGTACCCGCCCAGGCTGACGCCGCAGATCCCCACCCGGGCGCCGTCGACATCCTCCCGGGCGAGGAGGTAGTCGATCGCGGCCGAGGCGGTGACCTCGAAATCCACGCGCATCTTCATCTGGTACCACGTCTCGCCCTGGCCCGGGCCGTCCAACGTCAACGTCGCGATGCCGCGCCTCAGGAAGAAGATCTCGAACGTGGCGTGCTCTTCCTTTGCCGAGTCCAGCCCGGAGAGCAGCAAGACCACGGCCGGACGGGCGACGCCCCGGGGCTTTCGAAGGTACCCCGGGATGCGGATGTCCTCCAGCGGGACCTCCACCCGCTCGCCGGGAGGATCCAGGTACGGCAGGGCGCGCGCGTAGCAGGCGATCCGTTTCCGGTGGCCCGCATCGTATGCCTCGCGGTCGTGGACCCAGCAGAACACGGCGAAGTGATAGGCGATCGCCGCGCGGTAGGAGGCCTCGCCGGCCGTGACCTGCCGGCCGGCCTGCGCCGCCTCCCCGGCGAGGTCCTCGTGCTTCCGGCCGAGCGCCATCCACGCGTCGTACCAGTGCTCCCAGGCCTCGAGGCGGTCGACGGTCCAGTGGTAATCGTTCACATCGACCCCGTTGGCGATGAACCGGGGCTCCCAGGTCCGGACGACGCGGGTCAGGGTGTCGTCCGGCAGCTCAGAAGCACCCCGCCGGGACGTCGACGGGCCCGCCGGCCTTCGTCAGGGCCTCGCCGGCGATGCTCGTGTCCACCATCTCTTCCGCCGGATATTTCCGCTTGATGTCGCCAAACCCGTAGACGTAGTCCACGTACCAGTTCAGGCGCTTGGGGTCGATGCCCGTGTTGCGCGACCACACGCAGTTGGTCGTCAGCTTGGCGTATGCGTACCCGACATCCGGCTCATCGGCGCCGGTGATCCCGATGAGGGGCCGCACCGTCTCGGCCCGATGCGTGTACGCATACCGGAGGGCGAGCATCGTCGCGGCGACCATGTCGACGACGGCGTCCCGGTGCCGCCGCACCCACTTGTGCATCCCGCACATCAGGTGGTAGTCGTAGTTCGGGAGCACCTGATACATGTCCAGGATCACATGGAACCCGCGCACCGTCCGGAGCACTTTGCTGACCTGTTCGTAGTGGAACACCGCCGTGTCGGTCTGGCCCGAGATCATCGCCGCGATCCGCCCCGCCGTGGTCGTCGGTACGATGACCACGTCCTCGGGCGTGAGTCCCGCGGCCGCGAGGGCGGCCCGGTTCATCCGGTCGATGAAGCCGCCCGGGGCGCTGGACAGCCCCACCTTCTTGCCCCGGAGATCCTTGAGCGTTTTGATCGAGTCCCGCGCGATCATCATCACCGGCAGCTTCGGCGCGGTGTCGTAGAAGCCGACGAGCGGGACGCCGTTGCCGTAGGCCTCTTCGCAGTTGATGTAGCCGACGTCGACTCCCCCGGTGATCGCGGCGGTGAGCCCGCGCGTGCTGCCCTCGAAGTTCTTGATGTCCAGGTCGATGTTGAACTTGTCCATGAACCCCAGTTCCTTCGCCAGCGCCACCGGCGTGTGGACGACGTTGGGCGGGGCGACCGGCATCGCGAAGACGATCTTCCGCTTGGGCGCCTGGGAGGCCGCCGGCGTCGGCCCACCGGCGAGCCCCCCGATCAGGATCGCCGGGTCACGAAGTACTGGATCGGAACCCCGTGCAGACACTCGCACCCGGTCGCGGTGATCCGCAGCAGGTTGCCGAGCTGCACCCCGGCGCGCTCGTCCGGCGTGACGACGTTCGGCTGGACCACGACGCACATGTCCTGCTCGAACACGAACGGCGCATGGGGCTCCTGGACGGTTCGGCGCGTTCGCACCGAGGGGGGCAGCAGGCCGATCCCGAACCCATGCAGCAGCCCGTCGTTGATGGTCAATCCCCGCGCGTGGATCACCTCGGCGGCGTCGAGGACCTCCTCGGTGGTCGCTCCCGCCCGCAGGACCGCACAGCATCGGGTATAGGCCTCGAGCGCCACGTCCCAGAGCGTCCGGTACAACCGGTTGGGCTCCGTCCCGACGAACATCGGGCGGTGGAGCTGGCCGGAGTACCCCCAGAAGCTGACGCTGATCTCGGTGTTGATCACATCTCCCGGCTGGATCATTCTGTCGGAGAGGCTCTGCCTCGGGACGCAGACGGTG
>VBAO01000235.1 GCA_005883865.1 Candidatus Segetimicrobium genomatis | reverse complement strand
CTGCGCGCTCCCGTTTCGGGGGGGGAGCTTAGACGTGTGCCTCTGCCATCTGGCGCTGCACCACCTCACCCGGGACCTGGGGGTGGCGCTTCTGGGACGCCTGCACCACCTGGCGCGCATCGGCTTCTTCGTCGTCGACCTGGTGCGGAGCGCCGGCGGATACGGAGGGGTGTGGCTCGCGACCCGCTTCGCGCGCGACCCGATCACCCGCCACGACGGTCCGCTCTCCGTCCGGCGGGCGCTGTCGTGGGCCGAGTATCGCGGTCTCGCCTCCGAGGCCGCCATCCCCGGGATCCGGGTGACGCGCCTGCCGTTCTTCCGGGTCGCGCTCTCGTGGATTGGGCCCGCGTGATGCTCGATGTGATCGTCGTCGGCACCGGACCGGCCGGCAGCGCCGCGGCCGCGATCCTGGCACGGCGCGGCTGCCGGGTCCTCGCGCTCGAGCGGGCGAAATTTCCGCGCCCCAAGCCGTGTGGGGATTACCTGAACCCCGGATGCGGCGCCGCCCTCGCCCGAATCGGCGCCCTGGACGCGGTCAGGAGCGCCGCCGTCCCGGTCCCCGGGATGCGTATCGTCGCGCCCGACGGCACGGCAGCCCCGACCGCGTTTTCCAGCGGATCGGGCTATGCGCTGCCCCGGGAGACCCTCGACCGCCTGCTGGCCGGCTACGCGGCGGGGACGGGCGCCTCGGTGATCGAAGAAGCCCGCGTGGTGGAGATCGCGCGCGAGGACCGCCGCATCCAGGTCACCGCCGAGCACCGGCGCAGACCGGGGCACGTGGAGCACTACCACGCCTGGATGGTGATCGGGTCGGACGGACTCCGATCGAGGGTCGCCCGAATGATCGATCCCGGGGGGTCGCCCCGGGCCGGGCGCTTCACGGTCGGGGGCTACCTCAGTGAGGTCGCACCGGCGGCTCCCGGTGGAGGTGCGCCTCCGCAGGGTGAGCTCCACCTCGGACGCGACCGCTACTGCGGGGTGGCGTATCTCCCGGGCGGCCTCGCGAACGTCACCGTCGCGCTCGCCCGGTGCGAGCTTCGCACGTGGCGGGGCGCGCTCGAGGCCAGGTATTGGGACTCGCTCCGCACGTTCCCGGGCCTCCGAGGGCGCCTGGGACACGCCCGGCTCGAGGGCGGGCTGCGGGTGGCCGGGCCGCTCGCATACTGGCGCCGGCGGGCGGTGGGGGACGGGGTGGTGCTGGCGGGGGACGCCGCCGCGTTTATGGATCCGATGACCGGTCAGGGGGTGTACCTGGCGCTGCGCGGCGGGGAGCTCGCGGCCGAGGCCGCGGTCCGGGCGCTCGACCGCGGGGGCCCCACCTCCCGGATCCTCGCCGGCTACGAGCGCGAGCGACGCCGGGCGTTCGCGGAAGCCTTCCTCCTCTCCCGCGTGCTTCAGGTCGTGGCGTTTCGACCACGCGCGGCGGCCCGCGCCCTGCGGCGGATGGCCGAGCGGCCCGACCTGGGCACGCGGTTCATCGATGCGGTGGGGAACGTCGAGCGGGCCGCGTCCCTGCTCCGCGCGGGATTCGTCGCCGGCCTCCTGGGGGGCGCGTAGGTGCACACCGAGACCGTGGCGCACATCGACGGCAGCGCGGAGGCGGTGTTCGCCTACGCGGCCCGCATCGAGGACTGGCCCCGCCTGCTCCCGCACTACCGCAGCGTGAGGGTGATTGCCTCCGCCGGCGGCGAGCGGCTCGTGGAGATGCGGGCCCGGCGCGGCCGGATCCCCGTGGGGTGGTGGGCGCGTCAGGTCGTCCTGCCGGCCGAGCGGCGGATCCGCTACACGCACGTGCGCGGGGTGACCCGCGGGATGGAGGTCGAGTGGCGCATCACGCCGGCGGCGGGAGGCGTCGTGGTCACGATCGTCCACGATTTGCGGCTCGGGTGGCCGCTCATCGGCCGGATCGTGGCCGATCGGATCATCGGGCCGAAGTTTGTGGAACCGATCGCGGGGGCGACCCTTCGCAGGATCAAGTGGCTGGTCGAACACGGTCCCGCCGCGGTCCCCGCTCCGGCCCAGGCCGGCGGAGGGGCGAAGCGGTGAGACGCCGCGTCGTCGTCACCGGACTGGGGGCCCTGACGCCGATCGGACATGGCAGCCGGGGGCTCTACGAGGGGCTGCGCCGCGAGCGGTCGGCGATCGACCGCCTCACGCGGTTCGATCCGGGCCCGTTCAACTGCAAGATCGCGGCGGAGGTGCGGGACTTCGACCCCGCCGCGTACCTGGAGCCGAAGCGCCTCCGGCGCCTCGACCGCTACTCGCAGTTCGGCGTCGCGTGCGCGCGGATGGCCATCGCGGACGCGAATCTCGCGCTCGCGGAGGAGAACCGGGACGCGATCGGCTGCTTCGTGGGCTCGGCGCTGGGCGGCGCGGCGTTCGCGGAGGAGCAGCACGGGGTGTTCATGACCCAGGGGATCCACCGGGTGCGGCCGACCCTCGCGCTGTCGGTGTTCGCCGGCGCGGCCTCCTGCAACATCGCCATCGAGTTCGACCTCCGGGGACCGAGCAGCGCGAACTCGGACAGCTGCAGCAGCGGCGCCATCGCGATCGGGGAAGCGTTCCGGACCGTCCGAGACGGGTACGCCGACCTCATGCTCGCCGGAGGGGTCGAGGTGCCATTGACGCCGTTGATCTTCGGTGCGTTCGCGGTCATCCGCGCGATGTCCACCCGGAACGACGAGCCCGCCCGCGCCTGCCGGCCGTTCGATCGGGGGCGCGACGGATTCGTCATGGCCGAAGGCGCCGCTCTCCTGGTGCTCGAGGAACTCGAACATGCGCGCCGCCGCGGGGCGCCGATCTACGGGGAAGTCCTCGGGTACGGCACGTCGAACGACGCGCACCACATGACCGCCCCGCTCCCCTCCGGGACCCAGGCCGCGCGCGCGATGCGGTCCGCCCTCGAGGAGGCCGGGCTCCCGCCCGAAGCGGTCGACTACGTGAGCGCGCACGCCAGCGGCACCCCGCTCAACGATGCGACCGAGACCCTGGCGATCAAACAGGTCCTGGGGGATCATGCGTACCGCGTGCCGATCAGCGGCACCAAGGCCATGCACGGCCATGCGCTCGGCGCGACCGGCGCGATCGAGGCGGCGAGCTGCATGCTCACGCTCCGGCACGCCTACCTGCCGCCGACGCTAAACTTGGAGGATCCCGATCCGGCCTGCGACCTCGACTACATCCCCGGACGCGGCCGGGAGGTCGCGGTCCGCCACATCCTGAGCAACTCGTTCGGGTTCGGAGGCATCAACGCGTCACTGGTGTTCGGGGAAGGCCCAGGGTAGCTTACGCGATGAGTTGGCGGATCATTCTCAACGGCTTTAAAACCGATGGAAAGGAAGGCTCCGCGATATCATTCGCTTGGCTCAACGAGATGAGAAGACGATACCCTTGGGCTCAGACGCCTGTAGGCAGTCAAGGTTGTACGGTAGCATTTTAATGCCATCAGGGGAGCATGAAGCCGACCTCTCCGATCGCTGTCCCCCAAACATCGGACGTCAGCGCGTACTCACCAGTCACCTCAGCGGGTCAAATCCCGCTCCTGAGTAATCCCCCCAGTTCCGGTCAACGCCATTGGTGGCGGAGACCAAATAGGACGCTTCCCCCGCTTTAACGAGCACAGGAATCCTAAGGGTGTTCGGAGGATCCTGCCGCTCCCTCCGCCCACTTGCGACAACGGAAACATGCTCTTTCGCTGAAGATCTGTTGAATGCAGCGATGAGATCGTTCCCCCCAACGATGGGACTGGGGTCGGGCACGATCTCAACGGCGGGATCGAAATAGTAAGCTCCGGCCTGCCCGAGATCAAAGTCCTGCTCTTTCCCGGCGGCGGTCAGCTCGATAAAACGCGCGCAGGCGCGGATTTGCGAATCCCCCGGCGGCATGCAGGCATCGCTCGCTGCCGCCCAAATGGTACCGTCTCTGTATACTGCATCTTGCAACCTGTTATCACCGGTACCGATCAGGACTTTACTACCCTTCTGCTCGGCCGGAGGAGCCTGCGACATCTGGTTGATCGCCAAAGTTGCGGTCCCTACTGTGGGATAATAGGGAGGTTGGCCGGATGGGAGCCCGTCCACCGTCC
>VBAO01000234.1 GCA_005883865.1 Candidatus Segetimicrobium genomatis | reverse complement strand
TTGCTCGGCCATGGGTCCCCTCCATCACGTTGACCATCGCCAGGGTGCGATCTGGTGAAGCGCATTTGGTGAAGAAGTACAACGTAGGCATGCCCGCCGTCATTCCCTGCCCCCCCTGAGCGGCGAGGACCGATTCAGCCCGTTTGGGCCGCCCCGGTTGCCTGATCGGACGACGGCGGGCGTCGCACATCAATGGCATGCTATGATGTGACCCGCAGAGGGAACGGCAGGCGAAGACATCCGCGAAGGGGTGCTGCTCGTGGTCACGCTGAAAATCAACGGCAAGGCTCACACCGCCGACGTGCCGCCGGACATGCCCTTGCTCTGGGTTCTGCGAGACGTGGTCGGCCTGACCGGGACCAAGTTCGGCTGCGGGGCCGCTCTGTGCGGCGCCTGCACCGTCCACCTCGACGGCCAGCCGGTCCGCTCCTGCGTCATGCCCGTCGCGGCGGTCGCCGGCAAGAACATCACGACGATCGAGGCCATCGGCAACACCCCGAGCGGCAGGAAGATCCAGCAAGCCTGGCTCGATCTCGAGGTGGTGCAGTGCGGCTACTGCCAGTCCGGCCAGATCATGTCCGCCGCCGCGCTGCTTGCGAGCCACCCGCATCCCACGGACGCGGACATCGACGCGGGCATGGCGGGCAACATCTGCCGCTGCGGCACATATTCACGGATCCGCGCGGCGATCAAGCACGCGGCGGGAGGGTGACCATGGGCCGCGTGTCTCGTCGGGAATTCCTGATTGCGGGCGCCGCCGCCGGCGGCGGATTGCTCCTCGGGTTCCGGACTGGTGAACGGGCGCCCGCGCTCGCAGCCGCGGCGACACCGCCGGCCTTCGCCCCGAACGCGTTCATCCGAATCGGCACGGACGGGCGCGTGACCATGATCATTGGGCAGGTCGAGATGGGGCAGGGCATGTATACGTCGATGCCCATGCTCCTGGCGGAGGAACTCGAGGTCGGGCTCGACCAGGTCGTGGTCGAGCACGCGCCGCCGGATGACAAGCTGTACGGGAATCCGCTCTTCGGCTTCCAGGCGACGGGGGGCTCGACCTCCGTGAAGGGCCTGTACGGGCCCCTGCGGCGGGCGGGGGCGACCGCCAGGACGATGCTCATTGCCGCCGCGGCGAAGCGGTGGGTAGTCGATCCCGCGTCCTGTCGCGCGGAGCGAGGCGCGGTCATCCATACTGCCAGCGGCCGCCGGAGCACGTACGGCGCGCTTGCCGCCGCCGCCGCGGAGATGCCCGTACCGGAGCACGTGGCGCTCAAGCGGCCGGAAGACTTCAAGCTGATCGGCACCCCCGCCAAGCGGCTCGACACCCCGGCGAAGGTGAACGGCACCGCGCAGTTCGGCATCGACGTCCGCCTCCCCGGGATGAAAATCGCCACGGTTGCCGCGAGTCCGGTGCTGGGCGGCAAGGTGGCCGGCCTCGACGAGGGCAAGGCGAAAGCGATCAAGGGCGTGCGCCAGATCGTCCGCCTCGACGATGCGGTCGCCGTCGTCGCCGATCACATGTGGGCGGCGAAACAGGGACTGGCCGCGCTCGCCGTCCGCTGGGACGACGGGCCGAACGCCCACCTCAGCACCGGGGACGTCGTCAAGGGGCTCGAGGCGGCCGCGCAGACGCCGGGCGTGGTCGCGCGGAAGGACGGTGACGCCGCGGCGGCGATGGCAGGCGCGGCGAAGAAGATCGAGGCGGTGTACGAAGCCCCGTTCCTCGCCCATGCGACGATGGAGCCGCCGAACTGTACGGTGCACGTGCAGAAGGGAAGCTGCGAGGTATGGACCGGCTCGCAAGTCCTCAGCCGCGTGCGGGCGACGGCCGCCGAAGTCACCGGCCTGCCGCTCGAGAAGGTGGTGGTGCACAACCATCTGCTGGGAGGCGGATTCGGTCGGCGGCTCGAGGTCGACTACGTCACCCAGGCCGTCCGCATCGCAACGCACGTCGAAGGGCCGGTGAAGGTGGTCTGGACCCGCGAGGAAGACGTCCAGCACGACGTCTATCGCCCGTACTACTACGACCGGATCGCCGCGGGGGTGGACGCCCGCGGCCGGCCGATCGCGTGGACGCACCGGTTGGTCGGCATATCGATCCTCGCGCGCTGGCTGCCGCCCGCGTTTACGAACGGGATCGACATCGATGCGGTGGACGGGGCAGTGCAGCTGGTCTACGCTATCCCCGCGATCCGGGTCGAGTACGTGCGTCACGAGGAGCCGGTCCTGAAGACCGGCTTCTGGCGCGGCGTCGGCGTCACCCACAATATATTCGTGGTGGAGAGCTTCATCGACGAGCTCGCCGCGGCGGCGAAGCAGGATCCCGTCGCGTATCGCCGCGCGCTCCTCAGCAAGTCGCCGCGCGCCAGGGCGGTGCTGGAGCTCGCGGTGAAGGCGGCCGGGTGGGGCCAGCCCCTGCCCGCCGGACGCGGTCGCGGCGTCGCGCTCCTGTACAGCGGTTGGGATACCTATGTGGCCCAGGTCGCCGATGTGGAAGTGTCACCGTCGGGCGACGTGCGCGTGCACCGGATCGTCTGCGCGGTCGACTGCGGCACCGTCGTGAACCCGGACATCGTGAAGGCGCAAATTGAAGGCGGCGTCATCTTCGGGATCAGCGGCGCCCTGTACGGCGAGGTCACGCTCAAGAACGGCCGGGTCGAGCAGTCCAACTTCAATAACTACCGCGTGCTGCGGATGAACGAGGCGCCGGCGATCGAGGTGCACCTGGTGCGGAACAACGAGGCGCCCGGGGGGATCGGTGAGCCGGGCACCGCGGTCACGGCGCCCGCGCTGGCCAACGCAGTCTTCGCCGCCACCGGCAAGCGAATCCGGAAGCTACCGCTGAAGCCGGACCAACTCCGTTCGTCGTAGTTCAAGAAGGGCGTGATTGAGGCGGTCTACACTGCTCGTGGAAGGGGCGCCAGCATCAGCGGTTGCGGCTGCCCGCGCCCGCTCCCCTGGCCAGCAGCACGATCCCCACGATCGCGACGACGGCCCCCACGATCATCCAGAACCGCGAACCGGTCATCATGCTGCCGGGAATGACGCGGATCCCCTGGAGAAACCATACGCCGCCCGCAAGCACCATCACGATCCCCAGAATTGCCTGGCCCCAGCGCATCGTGTCCTCCCCCCTCTTTTCTTGGAGAAAAGTATAGCCGATCAGGGTCGCATCTGCATTGTGGCCAAGATTCCTCACCTATGGAATCAGCTTCACGATGCACGCGTTAATTCCGGTTACCGCGCCTGATCTCTGATCGGCTCGACGAGCACTGGTCAATCGCCCACGCCCGCGCGGACTGGAGGATGAGGGTATGGACGTCAAGATCCCAGGACTGTGGACCCACGCGCACGCAACTGGCGAGGACGGTATCTTCGCCACCGCCTATGTCGCGGCGGAAACGGCCGGACGGATTGAAGCGACGTGACGGGGCACAGCTGCGTCATCTCGCCGCAATTCAAGGGAGCGCTCTCCCACGTCTCCGGAGGCAAGTACGGGCGAATGTTCCCCGGG
>VBAO01000233.1:559-4045 GCA_005883865.1 Candidatus Segetimicrobium genomatis | reverse complement strand
GGTCCACGGCGTGGCGCTCGGAGATTTCATCTCCGGCGAGTCCCACGTCAGCTGCGGCCGGTGTCACCTGTGCCGGCGCGGGGAGGCGCATATCTGTGAGCGGCTCCAGATCATCGGGGTCGACCGGGATGGGGCGTTTGCCGACTACGTGGTGCTCCCCGCGCAGAACGCGTGGAAGATGGATCCCAAGACTCCGCTCGAGGTCGCCGCGGCGATGGACCCGTTCGGCAACGCGGTGCACACGGCCCTCGCCACGGATCTCGGCGCCCGCTCGGTCGTCGTCATGGGGTGTGGTCCGATCGGGCTGTGCGCCATCCTGGTGGCGCGCAAGGCCGGCGCGGCGCTCGTGGTGGCCGCCGACGTGAATCCGTACCGCCTCGGGCTCGCCGGGCGCCTCGGGGCCGACCGGGTGCTGGATGCCCGGACGGAGGACATCCCCCGGGTCGTCCGCGGCCTGACCGACGGCGCGGGGGCGGACGTCCTGCTGGAGTTCTCGGGGAACCCGCAGGGACTCCGCACCGGCCTCGGGGCGCTCCGGAACGGCGGGTTCGCCGCGCTCCTCGGCCTCCCCGGCCGGCCGATCGAACTGGACCTGGCCAACGAGGTGATCTTCAAAGGCCTCCGCCTGCAGGGGATCTTTGGACGGCGCCTGTGGGAGACGTGGTACGAGGCCGCGGCCCTGCTCGCGTCCGGCGTGGACATCCGCCCGGTGATCACGCACCGGTTGCCGATGGAGCGGTTTGCGGAGGCGTTCGCGCTGATGCGGTCGGGCGACTGCGGGAAGGTGATCCTGACCGTGGAGGACGGCGCCCCCGCCTGAGCGCCGTCCCCCTGGCCAGGCGCCTACCGCTTCGGCTCGACGCTCACGATCACCGGTCCGAAGGGAACCCGGCTGCCCCCGGCCGGCTCGCGCGTGATCTCGATCTCGTCCGGCCAGATCGCCACCGCCGGACCCTCGACGATGAGCCGGGCGTGCCCGAGCGCGTCGGGACGCGCCGTCCCGAGCGAGGTCCAGGTGCTCCCGTGCCGCATCCACGCCTGGTAGGTCTGCCCGCCGGAGGCCGGCGGGAAGTTGGACAGCGTGATGACCGCGATCGAGCCGCCCTGCCGGCCCCGGTAGGTCGCGTGCGTGGTCGGGGAGATCCCGGGAGCCGGGTTCATGCGGATCGCCACGGTGTCGCTCGATGTGAGGAGCGCGAGCGCCCGGTCATCGAGGGCGCGGGCAGCCTGGTCGGAGCGATACCAGAGCCCCCCGAGGGTTCCCGCCCCGACCACCCCGAGCACCAGCGCCGCGACGAGCGGTGAGAGGTGGACGCGCAGCCTTTGGAGGCCGGACCGGATGTGCGTTTTCGCGGTGCCGAGCGGCAGGTTGAGACGGGACGCCACCTGCGCGTGGGTCAACTCTTCCATGAAGGCCAGTTCGACCGCCCGCCGCTGCGCGGGGGGCAATGCCTCGAGCGCCGACCGAACCGTCTCCCGCTGCTCGCCGCGCCAGGCGAGTTCATCGGGGTCCGGACCGGGGTCCGCGACATTGGCCAGGGGCTCTTCCTCGGGGTGTGGCGCGAGTTCGGGGTGGCGGGTCCGCCGGCGCAACTCATTCAGGATCCGGTGGTGGGCGATCTGGAACACCCAGGGGCGGAACGTCCCGCGCTCGGGCGTGAACGTGCCGGCGTTGCGCCACACCGCGAGGAAGACCTCCTGGACGATCTCTTCCGCGGTCGGGCGGTCGAGCGACTGGGCGGCCAGTCCGAAAATCCGGGCGGCATAGCGCGTGTACAGGGTTCCCAGGGGCTCCTGCCGCCCGGCGGCGAGTTGCTGCATCAGGTCCTCGTCGCTCGGGCCCGGGCGGTCGGTGGTCCCGCGGAGCGCTCCGATCCCCCTGCGTCCCGCCCACCAGCGCTGGTCTCCAGTCATGGTTCACCTCCGTGAATCATACACCGGCCGGGGGGTTTTGGATGACCCCTGACGGCGCGAGGGTGGGAGTCCCTCCGGCTCGAGAACCGCCAACCGACCAGTAGCCTTGAGGCGACCCGAGCGGTATCTTCATCTGGGAGAATCGAGGCGCAGATGGCTGAGATCCGACGCACGATGGGCCGGGGGCGCTCAATCCGCCGGGGGAGCGCCCGCCATGGGGAGGCGCGCGATCTCGCCATCCTCAACGCCATCGCCGAGGCCCTCAACAGCTCCGTCGACGTCCAGCAGGCGCTGGAGCGCACGCTGGCGATGGTCGCCGACCTGCTGGGACTGCAGACCGGCTGGGTGTGGCTCGTCGACCCGGACACTCAGCAGTTCTACCTCGCCGCCGCCCAGCGGCTCCCGCCCTACCTGCAGGAACCGGTCCGCATGAGCGGCCGGTGGTGCCTGTGCACCGATCTGTTCCGCCGCGCGAAGCTGAGACCCACGAACATCGGCATGCTGGAATGCAGCCGCCTCCGCTCGGCCGTCGAGGCGCGGACCCCGGAGGCGACGCTTGGGCTCCGCTACCACGCGAGTATCCCGCTGTACTTTCAGGACCGGAGGCTGGGGATCATCAATGTCACAGGACCCTCGTGGCGGAGGCTGACCCGCGGCGAACTGCGCCTCCTGGCGACGATCGCCTACCAGGTCGGGATCGCGATCGAGCGGGCCCGCCTGGCCCAGGAGCGGGCCCGGCTCGCCCGCGCCGAGGAGCGCGCGCGGCTCGCGCGCGAGATCCACGACACGCTCTCGCAGGGCCTGACCGCGATCGCGCTCGACCTCGAAGGAGCGTTGCGCCATCTCCGGGGCAGCCCCGGGCGGGCTCGCGAGCGGCTGGAGCGCGCCCTGGCGACCACCCGCGAGAATCTCGAGGAGGCGCGACGCTCCGTGCTCAACCTCCGCGCCGCCCCGCTGGCGGGACGACCGCTGGCCGACGCTCTGGGTGCGATGGGGCGCGAGTTCACCTCGGACACCGGGGTGCGCGTCCATGTGCATGCCGAGGGCGAGACGGCCCTCCCGCTGCGGGTCGAGGGCGAGCTCTTTCGCATCGCCCAGGAAGCGCTGGCGAACGTCCGGACGCACGCCCATGCGACCCGGGTCGAGGTCACCCTCCGGACGACCCGCCGGGAGGTCGTCCTCTCGCTTCGCGACGACGGGGTCGGGTTCGATCCCCGTCGCGGGGCCGAAGGCCGGCACGGCATCCTGGGGATGCGGGAACGGGCCAGGGTCCTCGGCGGCCGCCTCCGAGTCGACAGCCGTCCGGGCCGCGGGACGAGGATCGACGTGCGGGTGCCCCGGGAGCGCGAGGGACAAGCGTGATTCGCATCCTGATCGTGGACGATCATCCCGTCGTGCGCCAGGGCCTGGTCTCCACCCTCGGCGATGAGTCGGATTTCAAGGTGGTGGGGGTGGCCGGATCGGCCGAGGAGGCCCTGGCGGCGGTGAAGCGCCTCCGGCCCGACATCGTGCTCCTCGACCTCGAGCTGCCCGGGATGAGCGGGGTCGAGGCCATCCCGCCCCTCGTCGAGG
>VBAO01000233.1:0-490 GCA_005883865.1 Candidatus Segetimicrobium genomatis | reverse complement strand
GCGCGATCCGGGCCGTCGCCGAGGGTGGATCCGCTCTGGAACCGCGGGTGGCGGCCAAGCTGGTCGCCGCGGTGGGTGCGCCGCGGGGCGCCGGCCCCCTGACCGGGCGCGAGCGCGAGGTGCTGCGGCTGATCGCTCAGGGGTTGGCCACGAAGCAGATCGCGCGCACACTTAAGATCAGCGACCGCACGGTGAAGTTCCACGCGACCTCAATTCTGAGGAAGCTCGGGGCGGACAACCGGGCTCAGGCGGTCGCCCTGGCCGCAGAGCGGGGATTGCTGGACGTCCGCAGGGGCGGATAGCCCGCCCAGTCAAGGGCGCGCCCCGACCATTTCGCGGCCGCCCTCCGCGTTCATCCTCGCCCCCCTCCGATGCCTGTCCATCTGGACAGGTGCGCTCCTGGCCTATCGCGGATCGGTGATCTGTCCCCTTACCCGGTGTGTGCGATCCTCGCTCCGCGGTATGCTGCGCGCAGAGACCGAAAGGGGAC
>VBAO01000232.1 GCA_005883865.1 Candidatus Segetimicrobium genomatis | reverse complement strand
GTTCCCGACCTCGAGGATGTGCCCGTCGGGCAGCGTGCGATGGGGAAAGCGGACGCTGGCGCCCGGTCCGACATAGAGGGGGACGCCTGTTAGGGCCGCGAGATCGCGGGCGCAGGAGACATGATCGGCGTGCGTGTGGGTGTCGATGATGGAGCGAAGGGCCATGCCGTTCTGCTCGACCTGGGACACATAGACCTGGGGATCGCCCTGCGGGTCGATCACCGCGCACACGCCCCGCGTGGGACACCCGATCATATAGGACGCGCAAGCCTTCTCTGGGTGGAGCACCTGACGGAAGTACATCGTGCGTGACCTCCGACGCCGGCGACGTCAGCAGCCGGGCGATTCACTCATCGGTCGCGTCCCCCCCCAACCAATCTGCATCCGACCGCCCAGGCCGCGATCCGTGAGCGGGAGTAGAAGCCCAGCTTGTTGAGGATGCTTTGGACGTGGCCCTCCGCGGTCCGCTCCGCCACCACCAAACGGGACGCGATCTCGCGATTGGTCAACCCCAGAGCGATCAGCGCGGCAACCTCTCGCTGACGCGGGGTCAGAACCTGCGAAGGGACCAACGCTTCGCTGGCCCACCGCAAATCAGATCCCACGCCCATCGCCACCTCCCCTACCGTTGCAGCCAGACGATGTCCTTGGCGTGGAATGGCGGCGTGCTGAACAACAGGAACTCCACCGGCTCCGAACCGAGAGCCTGGAATTGGTGCGAGTAATCCTTGCCCGCCGGGATCACCACGAGATCGCCCGGGCCGACCTCGGCGGTCACGTTACCGATCTGGCCCTTGGCGCGCCCCTTGAGAATGTAGAGGAAGTGGTTCTCAGTCGGATGATAGTGCCTGGCGACCGACTTCAGGCTGAACAGCTCGACGCCGCCTGTTGCCGTCTCATCCAGGACAGAGAAGCTGAATCCGCCGGCCCTGTGCTCCAGGCCCTTCGCGAGCACATCGTCGACGTGAATCACCGCGGGTTTAAGCGCCGTCGGGGCGCTGTAGGCCGGCGGCCGGACGGTAGCGAGAACCAGCAGCGTAAGACCGAGTACTGCGAGCCCTGCCGAACGGCACAGGCGCGTACCTCTCGTGTTCAGCATCTGTCCACCTCCGGTTGATGTGTGCGTTATCTGCAGAGCAATCTGCATCGGACCTCTCACCAAGGGTAGCAGTGGCGGAGCCATGGGGTCCAATAGGAATTTCCAACGGGAATCCATAAGTAGTCCGTAATGGGAAAGGATCCTGTCGATGCCGCCGACCTTGCGATGCTGGTTCGCGTCGTGGACGCGGGCGGCGTGACCAGGGCGGCGGAGGTCATGTATGTCAGCCAGCCGGCCGTCACACACCGGCTGCGCCGGCTCGAACGGGTGTTGGGGGCGCGGTTGGTCGAACGCCAGGGGCGCCGCCTGGCGCTCACCGACGCGGGGCAGGCCATTCTCCCGCTCGCTCGACAGGCGCTCCAGATCCTCGAGCAGATCCCGGCGGCGATTTCAGAAGTGCAGGGGCTGCTGCGGGGCGAGATCATCCTCGGCGCCAGCACCACGGTCGGGGAATTCCTCCTTCCCAAGCGTCTCTCCGCCTTCGGACGCGCCCACCCCCACATCACCGTGCGCCTGCACATCGCGAACACGCAGGCCATCGTGGAGCGCGTCCTGGACCACAGCCTGCATGCGGGTTTTGTGGGGCTTCGACCGACGAGTTCGACGCTCGTGACGGTCCCCTTCCTGGCTGATACGATTGTCCTGGTCGCCGCGCCATCCCATCCGTTGGCAGGCCGGCGGGTCTCGTCGAAAGAATTGGAGCAAACGCGCCTGCTCCTGCGCGAGGACGGCTCAGCCACACGGGCCATGGCGTTGAGCGCGCTGGCGCGTTGCGGAGTGGACACCGACGTGGCCGTGGGATTCGGCAGCAATGCAGCCGTTCGCACCGCTGTCCTGGCCGGGTATGGAGTCGCTGCGCTATCACGTGCGGTGGTGGGAGATGATCTGGAGCAGGGCAGGCTGAAGCTCGTCCGGCCCCAAGATTGGCGATGTCGACGGCGATTCTACATCATCCGCCGTCGTGACCGGAGGCTGACCACAGCAGAAGAGATCTTGCTCAAGTTCGTCCATCAAGAGGAATAACCCGGGGGGACAGATGAACGGCGTGCGCAGGGACCCGGAGCACATGGAGACGCGGCGGCTGCTCGGCCGGATCGCCTTCGCCGGCGCCAGGGTGCTCGAGGTCGGCGGCGGGGACGGGCGCCTCACCCGGAGGATCGCCGGGGCCGCCCGCGAGGTGGTGAGCGTGGATCCCAACGCGGACGCCATCGCCCGGGCGGAGCGGCTCCTGCCCGCGCACCTCCGGCGCACGGTCCGGTTCGAGGTCGCGTCGGGGCACCGGCTGCATTTCGCCGATGCGAGCTTCGATATCGCCGTGCTCTCGTGGTCGTTGTGATGAATGTCCCGTGAGGGCATGGTGCATGCCCTGAAACAGATTCACCGGGTGCTCCAACCCCGGGGCGTCCTTGGCGATCTGCGGCCTGACCGGTACCCGGACCCCGGCCAGCCCCACCCCCACCTCCCCAGCGTCCGCTGGGCGTCGGGCGGACGGGAGATTCCCGCCGGCGTGCTCGAGAAGGCTCCTGAGAACCTGCGCCGGCATCGAACCGCGACCCTCGAGCTGCAGCGGGCCATCGGGGAGGGCCTGTTTGTCCTGGAATCGACCGAGGCGTTTCCGTTCCGCTACCATTTCCGCACCGAGGAGATCTTCGAAACGTTCCTCAGGACCGGATGGAAGCAAACCACCCTCGGGGCGCCCGCCCGGCGCCGCCTCCACGGCCTCCGGCGCGCACACCCGGCCGGGCAGATCGTCGTGATCGAGCCCTTCCGCCTCAACGTCTTGAAGAAGCAAGGAGGGGGCTGATGCGGATCGCCGTCATGGGCACCGGAGGCACGGGTGGGTTCTACGGGGGCCTGCTTGCCCGGGCGGGCGAGGACGTCACGTTCATCGCGCGAGGGGCGCACCTCGAGGCGATCCGCGCGCACGGGCTGACCGTGAAGTCCCGCCTCGCCGGGGAGTTTACCATCCCGGCCAGGGCCACCGCCGATCCCCGCTCGATCGGCGTGGTCGACCTGGTGCTCTTTTGCGTGAAGACCTACGACACCGAGCCAGCGGCGGCGCTGATCCGGCCAGCCGTCGGGCCGGACACGGTGGTCCTGTCCGTCCAGAACGGCGTCGACAACGACGAGCGAATCGCCCGGGTCGTCGGGCAGGGCACGGCCATCTGCGCGGCCGCCCAGGTCAACGCGCACGTCGAAGCCCCGGGGGTCATCGGGCAAACCGCGGGACCCGGGAGGCTGATCTTCGGCGCCAACGCGGGGAACCTCGGCGAGCGGATCGAGCAGATCTACCGGCGCTGCCCGTGCTGTGGGAAAAGTTCGTCTTCATCTGCGGGTTCAGCGGCACCACCGCGCTCACGCGGCTGACGATCGGCCCGGTCCTGGGCTGCCAGGAGACGAAGGCCTTCCTTCGTGAGACGATGACCGAGGTGGAAACCGTGGCGAGATCCCAGGGTGTCGCCCTGGCACGCGGGCTCGCGGATCGGTATGTCACGTTCGCCGGGGGGTTGGAGCCGTGGGCCCTGGGGTCGATGGCCCACGATCTCCATTCCGGGAAGCGGCTGGAACTGGAGAGCCTCAACGGGACCGTCGTGCGGCTGGGGCGGGCCGCGGGCGTGCCCGCGCCGCTCAACTTCGCGATCTACGCGGCGTTGAAGCCGTTCGTGGACGGGCCGCCGGCGGCTCCCCGGCCCGGCGGATGAGCGCGCCGTCCTGGGGCCCTAGTCCTTCCAGGCCCCCAGCATCCGTCGCAGGACGATCAACTGCCCCAGGTGGTATGCATTGTGGTCGGCGACGAGCAACACCTCGTGCAGGATCGTGGGCCCCTTGGGATCGTAGGGGACCTTCGCGAAGAGATCCGTCGCGGGATCGGACACCAGCGCCTTGAGGGCCCTGAGGTCCGCCTGAAACGCCCGCACGGTCTTGTCCCAGGCTCCCTTGGCCGGCGCGGCGTCCGGCCAGTATCCCTCAGGCCACTCGGGGGACACGTGCTTGGGGTTGCGGATGTACTCGAGGATGTCCCACTGGGTGATGCGCATGTGGTCGACCTGCTGCCATGGGGTGTAGGGGGCGCCGCGGGGCTTCCTCCCGCGCACCGCCTCGGGGAGATCCGCCACGGCCCGTTGGAACTCGACGTGCGCTCGGCCGCCGCTCAGGAGCCACAACACGTCCTCGCGGAGCGCGTCCTGGGTTGCCATCGAGCACCTCTTGACGTTCGTGGCGGAGGGGGAGGGATTTGAACCCCCGATGGCCTTGCGGCCATAGCGGTTTTCGAGACCGCCCGATTCAGCCGAGCTCTCGCACCCCTCCGCGCAGGCCAAACCTTATTCTACTATATGCCCGGTCGCGGAGTGGCGTGGCCTGTCCGAGGCTCCCGCCTCCATGACGTGGAGACCGCACGGTCACGTTCCAGTGACGGTCCGTCCGATCGACGAC
>VBAO01000231.1 GCA_005883865.1 Candidatus Segetimicrobium genomatis | reverse complement strand
ATGGGGGACGAGGTGGAGCCCCGCCGCCAGTTTATCCAGAAGTACGCCAAGGAAGTCCGGAACCTCGACATCTGAGGTCCTGGACAGTTGAGGGAGCCGGCCTGTGACGATCGATGAGAGAGTGATCCCCCAGCCGATCGACCGGGAGATGCGGACATCGTACCTGGACTACGCGATGTCGGTCATCGTCAGCCGGGCGCTGCCGGATGTCCGCGACGGGCTGAAGCCGGTGCAGCGGCGCATCCTCTACGGCGCGTCGGAGATGGGGTTGAGCCCCGACCGGCCGTACAAGAAGTGCGCCCGCCTCGTCGGCGACGTGATGGGCCGGTACCATCCGCATGGAGACGTCCCGGTGTACGAGGCGCTGGTGCGGATGGCGCAGGACTTCAGCTTCCGCTACCCCTTGATCGACGGGCAGGGAAACTTCGGCAGCGTGGACGGCGATCCGCCGGGGGCGATGCGGTACACCGAGGCCAGGCTCTCGCGGATGGCGATGGAGCTCCTCGCGGACATCGACAAAGAGACCGTCCGCTTCGTGCCCAACTTCGACCAGTCCATGCAGGAGCCCGCCGTCCTCCCGAGCCGCGTCCCCAACCTCCTCATGAACGGTGCCACCGGGATCGCGGTCGGGATGGCCACCAACATCCCCCCCCACAACCTGGGCGAGCTCGTCGAGGCGCTCATCGCCCTGATCGAGGATCCCGGCCTCCCCCCGGAGGCGCTCCTCAAAATCGTGAAGGGGCCCGATTTCCCGACCGGGGGGCTCATCCTCGGGCGGGAGGGGATCCACCAGGCCTATACGGAGGGGCGGGGGAGCATGATCGTCCGCGCCAAGACCGCCTTTGAGGAGCTTCGGGGCGGCCGGATGGCCGTGATCGTGACCGAGCTCCCGTACATGGTGAACAAGGCGGCGCTCGTCGAACGGATCGCCGAGCTGGTCCGGGAGAAGAAGCTCAACGGCGTGAGCGACCTGCGGGACGAAAGCGACCGGCAGGGGATGCGCGTGGTCGTCGAGCTCCGCCGCGACGTGAACCCGCAGATCGTCCTCAACCAGCTGTTCAAGCACACCCAGCTCCAGACGACGTTCGGCGCGATCATGCTCGCGCTCGTCGACGGCGTCCCGCGCGTGCTGACCCTCGCGCAGTTGCTCACGCATTATCTCGACCACCGCAAGGTCGTGGTGACCCGCCGGACCGAGTTCGAGCTCAGGAAGGCCAAGGCGCGCGCCCACATCCTCGAGGGACTCAAGATCGCGCTCAAGGCGCTCGACGAGGTGATCGCGCTCATCCGGAAGGCGAAGGACGTGCCGGCCGCGCGGACGGGCCTCATGAAGCAGTTTTCGCTCAGCGAGGCCCAGGCGGACGCCATCCTCGAGATGCGGCTCCAGCGGCTCACCGCGCTCGAGCGCGAGAAGCTGGATACGGAGTACAAGGAGTTGATCAAGGCGATCGCCCAGTACGAGGACGTGCTGCGCGACGAACGGAAGGTGCTTGAGATCATCAAGGCCGAGTTGCTCGAGGTCAAGCAGCGGTTCGGGGACGCGCGGCGGACCCGGATCACCGGCAAGGACGCTCACCCTGACCCACAACGGCTACATCAAGCGGCTGCTGCTCGAGACCTACCGCCGGCAACAGCGGGGCGGCCGCGGGGTCATGGGGATGGGGACGAAGGAGGAGGATTACGTGGAGGTGGCGACCGTCACCACCAACCACGCCTTCGTCCTGTTCTTCAGCAACCGAGGGAAGGCGTACCGGGTCAAGGCGTACGAGATCCCCGAGGCGGGCCGGATGGCGAAGGGGACGAGCCTTGTCAACCTCGTTACCGTCGCCCAGGGCGAGCGGGTCAACGCGATCATCCCGATCCGTTCGTTCGAAGATGCGGGCTTCTTGTTCTTTGCCACCAAACAAGGGTACGTCAAGAAGACCGGGCTCATGGAGTTCATCAACGCGAAGCGGGCGGGGATCGTCGCGATCACGCTCGACAAGGACGACGAGTTGGTGGCGGTGCGCCTGACCGACGGCAAGGAGGAGGTCATCCTGGCCACCCGCCGGGGACAGGCGATCCGCTTCAAAGAGGCCAACGTGCGGGAGATGGGCCGCGCCACCCGCGGGGTGATCGGAATCGCCCTGCGGCGGGACGATGCGGTGGTCGGCATGGCGAAGAGCGGGGAGGGTCAGTACCTCTTGGTCGCGACCGAGCTGGGGCTCGAGAAGCGCACACTGCTGAGCCAATACCGCCTGCAGCGGCGGGGCGGCTCCGGCGTGCGCATCATTCGTCTGACGCCGCGCACCGGAAGCGTTGCCGCGATTCGCGCCGTGAACGATCAGGATGAGGTGCTGATCATTACCGCGCAGGGCATCGTCAGCCGGCTGTTGGTCAAGGACATCTCGGCGCAGGGACGCGAGGCACAGGGGGTACGGCTCCAGCGGCTCGATGAGGGGGATCGGGTGTCGGCCATCGCCCCGATCGCGGTTGCAGAGGATACCGCCGGCGACGCGTCGGCGTGATGCGTCGCCGGGCGTAGACGACATCCGGCGGGCGCGAGACCGGCGCTCGTCGCCCGCACAAACCACAAACTCCTTTCATACGGCCGAGGCGTGGGGGTTCCCTGCCGGAGCGCGTTCGTGCGCGAGCCGTCCGGCCGGGGCCGGCGCCGCGGATCCCCGCGGGGGTCGCGCGGCAGGGACGGTTATTGTCGTGTGGCGAATCTAGGGAGAGGACCACGGCACGCGGGCACGATGGGTTCTCGACCAGATCGGGCGTGAAGGAGGAAACGATGGATGCCGGGGTGCGGGCGCTCACCGCGTATCTCGACGAGACGTGGGACGCGCTCCTCAAGGCGGTCGCGGGGGTCGATGAGGCGGTGTTGCACTGGACCCCCGGACCGGAGTTCAACTCGGTGGCGATCCTCCTCCGCCATCTGGCCGGAAGCGCGCGGTGGTGGATCGGCGAAGCGATCGGCGGAGTCCCGAGCCGCCGGGTGCGCGACAAGGAGTTCCTCCACGATCGGCCCAGGCGGGAGGACGTCCTCCGCGCCGTCGAGGACGCCCGGCGCACGACGCGCCAGGTGCTCGCGCCCCTGACGATGCAGGACCTGGAGGCCGAGGCGGCGCCGTCGGTCACGCAGGGCACGCCGCCGCGCCGGCCGACCAAGATCTGGGCGCTCCTCCACTACATCGAGCACCTCGGGTACCACCGCGGGCAGGCCCTGCTCCTGCTCAAGCTCGCACGCAACGCGCCCCGCGAGGCCAGCCCCCACTGAGCGAGGGTGTGCGATGCGCTGGAGCCTGTGCCGCCAGACCCACGCCCGCCTCCGAAAGATCGTCGGCGCGCTGGGCTTTACCCACGTCGATCCATCGCGCATTTTTTGCGTTCGGGGGTACGGGTCGACCTCCGAGGCGTGGGCGCGGATCTGGGGCCTGCCGACGCTGTGGCAGCAGGTGCTGGGCATTCGTCCCGCCTACGTCGTGGAGATCATCGAGCCGGAGTTCAGCCATCTTCCGCGCGCCGAGCAGGATCGCGTCCTGATCCATGAATTGCTCCACATCCCCCGAACCTTCAGCGGCGCGATCAGGCCGCACCGCACGCCCGCCTTTCGGATCAACCGGAAGACGGTCGAGCGATTCTACCAGCGATACCTGGCCGGAAGCCGGCGTGCCCGGGCGCGGCCCGCGGCAGGGCTCCGGCTCCGTCGCCCCCGATCGACTGGGTAGCTCCTCGCGGAACGACCGGGTCTTCCGCGCCGCTTACGCTGTAGTGTAGAATAATCAGGGCGTGTCCCACGCGGGCGTGCCCACCCCATGCGGGGCGCAGGCCGCAGGGGGGCGATCCTCGGACTCGGGGGGCCGGCGTGGGGTGAGGTGTCCGCATGTTCGATAACCCGGAAAAGCTGTTCATCATCATGCTCATCGCGCTGTTCATCTTTGGTCCCCAAAAACTCATTGGGCTCGGCAGCGCCATGGGCCGAGCGGTCCGCGACTTTCGGGGCGCCGTCCGGAACGCCCAGGAGGAGTTCAGGACGGCGGCCGACGAGGTGGAGAGGACCGAGGAGTCGCCCATCGCCCACGAGCCGGCGGCGCTCCCCGCCCCCGCTCTGACGCCCCCCGCGGCTGATGCGCCCGCTCCGGCCGTCCCCGCGGCTTCGCCGTCCGATGCCCACTCCCCCGCGTCGGGTCCCGACTACGAGGGCTCGCACTCGCTGGCGTCCGAACCGCCGGCGCAGGCTGTGCTGGAATCCCTCACGCGCAAGGAATAACTTCCGCCGCGCGCTACTTGGTAAAGATCGGCAGGGTTCCCAGCGAGATCAGCCCGGGGTCCTTGTACCCGCCTTCTTCGTGGAGAACCGCGGCCCGCGCCACGACCCGGGCCCCCACCTGCTGCACCAGATCCTCGGTCGCGCGCAGGCTGCCGCCGGTGCTGACGACGTCGTCGACGATGACGACCCGGCTTCCCCGGAGCCGGTCGGCTTCCCTCCCGTCGAGGACCAGGGACTGCACTGCGGCGGTGGTGATCGATTTCACGGTCACGGTCAGGGGGCGCTTCATGTAGCCCTTGACGCTCTTCCGCAGCACGGTGTAGGGGCAGTAGCGGCCGGCGATCGGATCGGAGAGGTAGGTGGCGACCATGTGGACCAACGGCACCCCTTTCGCTTCGATCGAGACCACGGTGTCGAACTCCATCGGCTCGAGCCGGGCGGCGATGGCCCGCGCGCAGGCGTTGGTGAGCTCGACATCCCCCCAGAGAACGAACGCGGCGATCCAGAGCGAATCGTTGATCTTCACGATCGGAAGTCTGCGGCGGATTCCGGCGACCTCGATCTCGTAATACTCCTGCCCCTCGTACTTCATTGCGCGCCCTCCGTGGGGACCGCATCCTCGATGCCGTCTGCCATTCTGGCACGCGGGCACGCGCGCTGTCCAGGGCCCTTCGGGCCGCGGGGTGCCGCGGCGCATCGGCGGGGCCGAGGCCTTGTGCTGGCGCGGGGTGGCTCCGTATAATGGGGGGACGGTGATCGACGGGACGACAACGGTCGTCGGCCTCATTGGGGATGCGGTACGAGGAAGCCTCTCCCCGCGGTTCCACAACGCGGCGTTTGCCGCGCTGGGGCTGGACTGGTGTTATGTACCGTTCCAGGTCGCCCGCGACCGCCTGGAGACGGCGCTTAGGGGGCTGCCGGCGCTCGGGGTCGCGGGGGTCTACGTCACCGTCCCGCACAAGGAAGCTGCGCTCGCGTACCGCGACGAGACCACGGACTACGCCCGCCTGATCGGCGCGGTCAACACGATCCGGGTTGA
>VBAO01000169.1 GCA_005883865.1 Candidatus Segetimicrobium genomatis | reverse complement strand
GCCAGGGCGTCGGCGAGGGGACTGACGATCGCATCGATCGGCACCTCGCGGACGATGGTGCCCTCGCCGTGGCGGGGCTCGACCAACCCCCGCATCTCGAGAACGCGGATGGCGTCCCGAACCGAGGTCCGGCTGACCCCAAACGTCTCGGCCAGGTCGCGCTCAGGCGGGAGCCTGTCGCCGGGCTTCAGCCGTCCATCCTCGATGAGGCGGTGGATCTGGGAGGCGACTTCGGCGTAGATCTTCCGGCGCTTGATGGGCTCCAAGCTCTCGCGCAAGAGTGCGGTGGGATCCTGGGAAATCTCGCCTCGCCCCCTCTCCTGCTCGAATCCCGGCCCAAGCCATGCCGGGTCCATTGATGGACCAGTGGTCTGACCAATGCACCTTCACCGGGATTGTAGGAAGCGGGAACGAATCTTGTCAAGTAGAGGTGTATGGTTGTCGCGCAATCAATTCTCACCACAAGCATCGAGGGGAAGGGGGGAAGCCCAATGCTGCAAGGCATCTTCGGCGGGCTGGCATCCTGGGGGCCCGATTTCATCCGCCTGGGAGTGGCATTCACGTTCATCCTTCATGGGTATCCCAAGCTGTTCGGGCCCAAGCCGGGCCCGAAGGGGTTTGCCGGGTATATCGGGAGCATGGGCTTTCCGAGCCCGCTCTTCTTCGCGTACGCCGCCGGAATCACCGAGTTCGTCGGAGGGGTGTGCATCCTCCTCGGCTTCCTCACCCGCTTCTGGGCGCTCGTGGGCGCGATCGAGTTCCTGACCATCATCCTCAAGGTGAAGTGGAGCAAAGGCTTCCTGATCTCCAACGAAGGCTGGGAGTGGGACTGGGCCATCCTGATGATGCTGCTCTCGCTCCTCGTGACGGGCCCCGGCCGGGTGGCGTTGGACCACGCGATCCGCACGGGACTGTGAGGGGGACGCCATGGCAAAGCTCCTGATCGTGACGAGCACGGGCGCTCAGGATCCCACGCGGGCCAGCATCCCGTTTCATATCGCCGTGAACGGAGCGGTCCCCGCGGGGCAGGAATGCGCGGTGGCGCTCGCCGGGGATGCGACCGAGTTGCTCAAGCGCGAGGTCGCCCAAGGCGTCCGAGGGGTCGGCATCCCGCCGCTTGCGGATCTCCTGTCCGGATGCGCGCAGAAGGGAATCCGCCTCTATGTCTGAAAAGGCTGCGCCGAGGCCCGGGGGGTCTCGCAGCAGCACCTGGCCGGCCGGTCCGCAGAGTTCATGACCCCGCCGGATCTGGCGCGGCTGACCATGGAAGCCGACCGGGTCCTGAGCTTTTGACCATTCTGGCCACCAACGAAATTCGCAGTACGATGTGCGCTCGGGCCCGTCCGGTTTGTGATGCCCCTCGCCTACGGGGACTTCGTGCCCGAGCGCGCCGGGGCCAGAGTGCTCATCGTCATCGAGAGCGCAAATGGGGTGGTGCTCGCTGCTCTCGCCATCACCGTCCTGTTCGAGCTGTACGGAGCGTTTCGATCGCGCGAGGAGTCGGTCGTGGCGCTTGATGCCCTCGCCGGGGCCTCGGCCGTGCAGCTGCTCGAGACGTCGGCGGAACCGGACATGGGTGCGGCGCTCAAGGAGACGTTCGATGAGTGGCGCCGTTGGTCGGCCATGGTGCTCGAGAGCCACCTGGCGTATCCACTCCTCGCCTTCTTCCGGTCGAGCCACGACAATGAGGCCTGGATCAACTCTTTCGCCGCGGTCATGGATGCCGCAGCGCTCGTGATCAGCTCGGTCGAGGTGGAGTCGGCCGGCGCGGCACGGCTGATGTTCACGGTCGGCGACCATCTCGTCGAGGACATGGCGGTGGTCTATGGGCTCAAGGCGACGCCGGATCCGATCATCGAGCGCGGCGAGTACATGGTCGCGGTTGGCCGCTTGAGGACGGCCGGCTACCGGGTCAGGGACGGCGAAACCCACTGGCAGCAGTTTGCCGAGATACGCTCGAAATACGCGTCGATACTGAACCAGGTCGCGCAATTCCTCGCGACCCCGCCCGCGCCCTGGGTCGGCGACCGCTCGTACTTGCCGCACCGCCTGCGAGGGCGCCGCAAGAAACAGGCGACCAATTCGGTTTAGATACGGACCGCACGCGGGGACATGACGTCTCCGGCCGTTGGTCACCGGATTTATGAGGCAACCAGATCCTTTTCGGTCACCGGAATGATGAGGTGCGTCGGCGGCGCGCCTCCGGGATCTGCAGTAAGATAGAGTCATGAAACCGGCCGCCACCCACGCGCGCCCGTCCTTTCGGCGCGGCGACGAGGTCACGCTCGTGATCGACCGGCTGGCCTACGGCGGCAGAGGCGTGGGGCGCATCGATGGGTACGTGGTGTTCGTCCCGGACACCGCGCCCGGCGACCGCGCGCGCGTGCGCCTGCGGCGGGTGAAGCCCTCGTTCGCCGAGGCGGACCTCGTCGAGGTCGAATCCCCCTCGGCGCTGCGGACGGTGCCCCCCTGTCCGCACTTCGGCCCCTGCGGGGGATGCGTCTGGCAGCATCTCGGGTACGCGGATCAGCTCCGGGCCAAGGAGAGCATCGTCCGCGAGAGCCTGGCCCACCTCGCCCGCCTCCGCGACGTGGAGGTCGGGCCGATCCTCGAGGCGGCCGACCCTTGGGCGTACCGGAACAAGATGGAGTTCACCTTCCACCCGGACGGAACGCTCGGCCTCCATCGACGGGGGGCGTTCGACCAGGTCGCCCCGATCGACGCCTGCCTGATCCAATCCGCCGAGGCCAACGGGGTCCTCCGCGTGGTGCGGGAATGGGCCGACGCCTCGGGGCTGTCCCGGTACGATGCCCGCGACCACACCGGCCTCCTCCGGCAGGTGGTCATTCGCGAGGGGAAGCGCACCGGGGAGATCATGGTCGCGCTGATCGCCACCGCGCCGGCCGTCCCCGGGATCCGCGAACTCGCCGGCCGCCTCACGGCCGCCGCCCCGCGGGTCGCCAGCGTCCTCCTCGGGGTGAATCCGGGCCCCTCGGACGGCCTTGCCCTGACGACCGTCGCGGTCATTGCCGGACGGCCCTATATTATGGAGGAACTCGCGGGCCTCCGGTTCCGGATCGGCCTGGAGACGTTCTTCCAAACCAACACCGCCCAGGCGGAGCGCCTGATCGAGGTGGTGGAGACCCTCGCGGGGGTGGGCGGAGGAGAAACCGTCTACGACCTCTACTGCGGGGTCGGAACGTTCTCGCTCGCCCTCGCCCGCCGGGCCGGAAGGGTCTACGGCCTGGAGATCGTCACCCCGGCCGTCGACGCGGCCCGGGAGAATGCGGCCCTCAACGGCATCGGGAACGCGGAGTTCATCCCGGGAGACGTCCGGCGGGTCCTGCCCGACCTCGTCTCCCGCGTTGGATCGCCGGACCTCCTCGTGCTCGACCCTCCGCGGAGCGGCGCAGGAAGCCGGGTGATGCGGAAGATCATCGGCGCCAACGCCCCGCGGATCGTGTACGTCTCGTGCAATCCGACCACCCTGGCGCCCGATCTGGGGGAGTTGGTCGGCGCGGGGTACGCGATCCGGACGGTGCAGCCGCTGGATCTGTTCCCGCACACCCACCACGTGGAGTGCGTGGCGATCCTGGATCGCGGCGCACTCCCGCAGCCGGCGTAAGGCGACGCGCGGGGGTTAGGGGGCGCCCGCGGTCTTCACGAGGAGCGGCAGCACCTCCACTCCCTTGAGCGTCCCCAGGCTGCCGTGCGCGCACGCCGATTCGCTGAAGCCTCGGCCGCCGTCCGGGGCGACGCCCCCGCCGGCGAGCAGCAGGGGAACCGGGTCGTCGGAGTGCCGGTGGAGGGCGCACGGCGTGGCGTGATCGGCCGTGACCGCGACGACGACCTCCTCGGGTTCGATGCCGGCCAGCAGCGTCGCGAAGAACGCCCGATCGATGGTCTCGATCACGGCCCGCTTGGCCTCCCAATCGCCGTCGTGGCCCGGCTCGTCCGGGCCCTTGATGTGAATGTACAGCCCGCCCGACCGCTTGATCTCTTCCGTCGCGGTTCTCGCCCACGCCGCATAGACTCCCGCCTTGTCCACCCCGCTCGGGGGGACCGGAATGACGCGCATGCCGGTGAGCTGAGCGATCCCCCGCTCGACGGGCATCTCCACGAAGCACCCGAACTGCACCCCGGAGCGCTCGGCGATCGGGGGCATCGAGGGAAGGTGGTCCCCGGCGTCCCGCACGAGGATCAAGTTGGCGGGGGGACTGCCTCTGGCGCGCCGGCGCGCGTTGACGGGGTGCCGCTCGAGCAGTTCGTGGGAGCGCCGCGTGAACTCGTTGACGAGGGCGGCGGCGGTCCTGGCTTCTTCGCTCGAGTCCAGCGGGGTGCACTCCTCCGTCACCGACCCCGCCTGCTCGCGGGCGACGCCGAGCCCTTCGACGCGCCCATACGCGGGATCCGTGTTGCTGATCTTCCCCGAGAGCCGGCCTCGAGCCGCAGGTCGCGGGTCACGGCATCGGCGAGCGCGTGCGCCTCCTCGGAGGTAAGATCCCGCCCGGCCCGGCGATCGAGGATGCGCAGGCCTTCCCCGCCGGTCGCGAAGTTCCCGCGGAGCGCCAGGTCGCCGTCCCGAAACGGCATCCCCGCGCCCACGGCCTCGAACACCCCGCGGCCGGTGTGATAGGTGAATGGATCGTATCCGAGGATGGCGGTAACGGCCACGTCGGACTCCGGGGCGATCCCCTTGCCCACCGTCTGCACCAGCCCGGTGCGGCCGCGGCGCGCGAGGGCGGTGAGCTCGGGGATCGTTGCGGCTTCGAGCGGCGTTCGATCGCCGAGCGCGGGAATGGGACGGTCGCCCAGCCCGTCCAGGATCACGTAGAGAATCGGCCGCATCCGCTATCTCCGCAGGCGGGCGAGCAGGTCGCGGCTGAACGTGCCGCGGCAGGTCTCCTCCGCCGGCCCCGTCAGGCGCACGGTGTAGTCCCCTCCGACGTGCACGCGCAGGACGCCCCCGGGACTGTGGACGGCCACGTCCCGCCCCGTGAAGCCGTGGC
>VBAO01000168.1 GCA_005883865.1 Candidatus Segetimicrobium genomatis | reverse complement strand
ATCCGGGTGCGCGGCGTGGACAACGTGCTGATGCAGTTCGGGCGGTGCTGCAGCCCGCTCCCCGGCGACCGGGTCCTCGGCTACATCACCCGCGGGCGGGGGGTGACCATCCATCGCGCGGATTGTCCCAACATCCAGTTCCTCCGGGCGCAGTCGGAGCGGCTGGTCGAGGTCGAGTGGGACGCCGCGCAGGACGGCGTCTACCAGGTGGAGATCGAGGTGGAGGCGCTCGATCGCGTCGGGCTCCTCAAAGACATCCTGGCGGCGGTGACGGAAACCCGGACCAATGTGGTCTCGGTCAACGCGCGGGTCCGGAAGGACAAGGTGGGCATCGTCAACATCGTGGTGGACATTCGCAACGTGACCCAGCTGACCGCGGTGATGCAGCGCATCGGTCAGCTGCCGGAAGTGCACAGCGTCGAGCGGGTCGTCCCGCACTAGCGCCTGGGAGGGGTGTATGATCACGACGGCGGCACGGGTCGGAGTCTTTACGGAGTCGGTCATTCGGGAGATGACGCGGCTGGCGGCCGAGCACGGCGGCATCAACCTCGCCCAGGGGTTCCCCGACTTCCCCGCGCCCCCGGAACTGTGCGAGGCGGCGGCCCGGGCGATGCGCGACGGTCACAACCAGTACGCGATCACCTGGGGCGCCCCCGCGTTCCGGCAGGCGCTCGCGGAGAAGGTTCGGTGGGCCAACGGGATCACGGTGGATCCCGACCGCAACATCACCGTGACCTGCGGCGCGACCGAGGCGATGATGGCCACGCTCCTCGCCGTGGTGAATCCGGGGGAGGAGGTGATCGTCTTCGAGCCGTTCTACGAGAACTACGGCCCGGACACCAAACTCTCGGGCGCGGTGCCGCGGTACGTCGAGCTGCGGTTGGAGCCGGGGTTCCCGTTCGATCCCGATCAGATCCGCGCCCAGATCACGCCCCGGACCAAGGCGATCATCGTCAACACCCCGCACAACCCCACCGGCAAGGTCTTCAGCCGGGCCGAGCTGGACCACATCGCCGACCTCTGTCATCGCCACAACCTCCTGGCGATCACCGACGAGGTGTACGAGCACATCCTCTACGACGGCCACACCCATACGACCCTCGCTGCCCTCCCCGGGATGGCCGAGCGCACCGTGATCGTCAACAGCCTGTCGAAGAGCTACAGCGTGACGGGGTGGCGGGTCGGGTGGACGATCGCGCCCGCCCCGATCACCGACGCGATCCGCAAGGTGCATGATTTCCTCACGGTCGGGGCCGCCGCCCCGCTGCAGGAGGCGGGGGCCACGGCCCTGCGGTTTCCCCGCCAGTACTACGTGGATCTGGCCGCGATGTACGTCAGAAAGCGGGATACGCTCCTCGGGATCCTCGGGGAAGCGGGGTTCAGGTGCCTGGTGCCGTCCGGCGCCTACTACATCATGTGCGACATCACGCCGTTTGGGTACGAGGACGACATCGAGTTCACGATGCACCTGATCCGGGACATCAAGGTCGCGCCGGTGCCGGGGTCGTCCTTCTTCCACGATCCCGCGTCCGGGCGCCGGTTCGTGCGGTTCGCGTTCCCCAAGCGGGAGGAGACGTTCACCGAGGTCCGGACGCGCCTGGGGCGGTTGCGGGCCCGGACGGGGGCGCCGGGGCACGGCGTGGCCCGGTGAGGGCGTGGGAGACGTACCGCGAAGAGTTCCCGATCTTTCAGGAAACCACCTATCTCAACTCGTGCTCGCTCGGGGCGCTCGGGACCCGGGTCCGGCGCGCGGTGGCGCAATGCCTGGACCTGTGGAACGCCGACGGCGCGGCGGCGTGGTATGGGCCGTGGATGCGCGAACTCGACCAGCTGCGGGCCGCATTCGCCGGGCTCGTCGGGGGTGGACCGGACGAGGTGGCGCTGTTCCCGTCGATCACCGCCGCCCTCTCCGCGGTGGCGAGCTCCTTCGATTACCGGCAGCGCCCCCGGGTGGTCGTGGCCGACATCGACTTCCCGACCGTCGCCTACCAATGGCTGGCGAAGCGGGGCCGAGGCGTCGAGGTCGCGTTCGTTCACAGCCCCGATCGGCTGACGGTCCCGCTCGAACTCTTTGAGCGCGCGATCGACGACCGCACGGTGTGTGTGGCGACCTCGCACGTCTACTTCCAGAGCGGCGCGATCCAGGACATCGCCGCGCTCGCGCGCCTCGCGCACGGCCGCGGGGCGTACCTGCTCGTGGACGCCTACCAGTCGGTCGGCCAGTTGCCGGTCGACGTCCGGGCGGCCGACGTCGACTTCCTCGTCACCGGCGGGCTCAAGTGGCTCCTCGGCGGTCCCGGGATCGCCTACCTCTATGCCCGCCGCGAGCTGCATGCGCGGTCGGAGCCCGAGGTCGTCGGATGGTTTGGACACCGCGACCAGTTCGCGTTCGACGTGACCCATCTCGAGTACGCGGACGGCGCGAGACGCTTCGAGGGCGGGACGCCCGCGGTCGCCGCGGTGTATGCCGGTCGGGCCGGTTTGGAATATGTCCGCGAGGTGACCCCGGCGCGGTTGCGCGCGCGCCAGATCCAGATGACCGGCGCCCTGGTCGAGGCCCTCCGGGGGGCGGGGCTGACCCCCAGGCTGGCCGGGGGGGTCGAGGCGCACGCGGGGATCATCACCGTGTCGGTCCCGGACCCGCCGGCGGCCGTTGCGGCGCTGGCGAAGGAACGGATCATCGTCGATCAGCGACCCGGGGTCGTGCGGCTCTCGCCGTATTTCTACAACACGCTCGAGGACATCGAACGCGCCGTCGCCGCGCTGCGGCGGCACGCCGGCTAGCCCCGCGCGGATGCGGGCGCTGGTCCAGCGGGTCGGGCGGGCCGAGGTGCGCGTCGGCGGAGCGTCGGTCGGGCGGATCGGGACCGGGATGGTGGTCCTGCTGGGCGTCGGGACGGAGGATACGGCCGAGGACGCCACGGGCCTGGCCGCGCGGCTGGCCCATCTCCGCGTCTTCGACGACGCGGCGGGCCGGCTCAACCGCTCCATTCTGGACATCGGCGGCGATGTCCTGAGCGTGCCCCAGTTCACCCTGTACGCCGATACCGGCGGCGGCCGGCGGCCGAGCTTCGTCCGCGCGGCGCCGCCCGAGCGGGCGGAGCCGCTGTACCTCGAGTTCAATCGCGCCCTGGAGGTCCTCGGCATTCACGTGGTGCCCGGCCGGTTCCGCGCGCACATGGAGGTCGAGATCCACAACGATGGGCCCGTGACGATCCTCCTCGACAGCCGCGAGCGATGATGAGCCACGTCGAGTTCTGGGAGCTCACCGCCTGGGGGGCCGGGGTCGGAGGCGCGGGGGTGTGGGGGTTGGCCGTGGCCGCCCGCGTGGGGTGGCTTCGGGCGCTGCTCGATCTCTTTCCCAGGTCCACCTGGGAGTGGGTCACCTGGGGGGTGATTCCGGCGCTGTTGGCGCTTCCCGTGATCGTCCAGGGCGCGGCGGTGGCCGCCGTGTCGTCCAGACGGCCGGTGCCGGCGGGGCGAGGGATCGCCGGCGGGGCGGTGGGGAGCCTGGTGGCGGTCGTCGCCATCGCGCTGGGCTCGCGACCGCGGTCCCTGTTCCTCTGATCCTCGGGTGCGGGGCTCTGCTGCTCGCAGGCGGCCTCCGCGTGGCGGGCCGCCTGCTCCGGAGCATCGGGCTGCGCCGCGCCGCGGTCCCAATGGCGCTCCTCGCCGTCGTGGGCGCGTGGGCCCTTGCGCGTCCCTCGGTGCTGGCCGCGGCGTACGTGCTCGACCGCGCCGAGGTGGTGGTGTTCTTCGTCGCGGTGGTGGTCGGGGGATCGGGGGGGGCCGCTTGGGGGGCAGGCGCGCCGCCTGGGGCGGCGCGGGGCGACCGCTGAGGGTCGACGCGCGCCGAGAATTGACAGGGGTCGGGAGCGGCCGGTACAATGTGCCGTCACAGGCTCGTGGGGAGGACCGAAGGATGACCGTGAATGCGCCGCGAGGGATGCCCGATATCTTGCCCGGCGAGATCGGCCGGTGGCACGCGGTCGAGGCCAGGGTGCGGGACTTCGCCCGGCGGTTCGGCTACCGGGAGATCCGGACTCCCGCGGTCGAGCACACCGAGGTGTTTCAGCGCGCGGTCGGAAGCGGAACGGACATCGTCGACAAGGAGATGTATACGTTCACCGACCGGGGAGGGCGGAGCCTCTCGCTCCGCGCCGAAGGCACCGCGCCGGTGCTGCGGGCCTTTCTCGAGCACAACCTGGGCGCCGGGGGGCTGCCGGTCAAACTGTACTACATCTGCCCGATCTTCCGGTACGACCGGCCGCAGGCCGGCCGGTACCGCCAGCACACCCAGTTTGGCGCGGAGTGCATCGGCGCCGCGGAGCCGGCGGCGGATGCGGACGTGCTGAGCCTCGCGGTTCGGTTGGTGCAGTCCCTCGGGCTGGTGCGGTTCGAGGTGCATCTCAGCAGCGTCGGCGACGAGGTCTGCCGTCCCGGGTACACCGCGGTGTTGCGGGAGTACTACCGCCCGCACCTCGCGGACCTGTGCGAAGACTGCCGGCGGCGGTTCGAGGTCGCTCCCCTGCGGCTGCTCGATTGCAAACGCGAGCACGACCGGCGGATCGCCCGCCAGGCGCCGCGGATGCTGGACCACCTGTGCGATCCGTGCCGGGCGCATCTCAACGGCGTCCGCGCCCACCTGGACGCCATGGGGGTGGCCTACACGATCGACCCGCTGATCGTCCGCGGGCTCGACTATTACACGCGCACCGCATGGGAGGCCGTGTCGGAAACCCTGGGCGCGCAAAACGTCATCTTCGGCGGCGGCCGGTACGACGGGCTCGCCGGGCAGCTCGGCGGCCGCCCGACCCCGGGCGTGGGATTCGGCATGGGGCTCGAGCGGCTGCTGCTGGTGCTCGAGCAGGAGGGGGTCGCCCTCGGCGGGGACCCCGCGCTCGACGTCTACATCGCCACGGCGGGCGCGGACGCGACCCGCGCGCTCCAGCTGGCCGACCGCCTCCGCCGCGCGGGCATCGCGACAGACCTCGAGGTGACGGCCCGCGGGCTGCGCGCGCAGTTGAAGCAGGCCGACCGCCTGGGGGCGCGGTTTGCGCTGCTGCTCGGCGAGGACGAGATCCGGCGCGGCGTGGCGACGATCCGCGAGATGGCGACGGGCGCGCAGGATGAGGCGCCGCTCGACGCGCTCCCGGACGTGCTGGCGGCCCGCCTGCGCCCCGAGGCCATCGGGAAGGCGCGGGGATGAGCAGCGAGTTGGGGGAGTGGCGGCGGACCCACAGCAACGGGAGCCTGCGCCGCGCCGACGTGGGGCAGGTCGTGACGCTCATGGGCTGGGCGCAGACCCGCCGCGACCTTGGGGGGCTCATCTTCATCGATCTCCGCGACCGGGAGGGGATCACCCAGGTGGTCTTCAACCCTCAGGAGGCCTCCGAGGCCGCGAATGGGGCGGCCCAGGTGCGCAGCGAGTACGTCATCGCGGTCCGGGGGATCGTGGCCGAGCGGCCCGCGGGGACCGTCAATCCAAAGCTCCCGACCGGCGACGTCGAGGTTCGGGTCCGGGAGCTCCGCATCCTGAACCCGGCCGAGACGCCGCCGTTCCGCATCGCGGACGACGCCGCGGTGGACGAAGCGGTCCGGCTCCGGTACCGGTATCTGGACCTCCGGCGGCCGTCGATGTTCGGGCATCTCGCGCTCCGCCATCGCCTGGCCAAAGCCGTGCGCGACCACCTGAGCCGGGAAGGCTTCCTCGAGGTCGAGACCCCGATGCTGATCAAGAGCACCCCCGAGGGGGCGCGCGACTTCCTGGTCCCAAGCCGCCTCCACCCCGGAAAGTTCTACGTCCTCCCGCAGTCCCCGCAGCTGTTCAAGCAACTCTTGATGGTGGCCGGGGTGGAGCGGTACTTCCAGATCGCGCGGTGCTTCCGGGATGAGGACGGCCGGGCCGACCGCCAGCCGGAGTTCACGCAGATCGACATCGAGATGGCGTTCGTCGGCATCGACGACGTCATCCGGCTCACCGAGGGGATGGTCGCCGCGGCCGTGCGCGACGCGCTCGGGATCGAGGTCGCGATCCCGTTCCCCCGCCTCACCTACGCCGAGGCGATGGACCGGTACGGCACCGACAAGCCGGA
>VBAO01000167.1 GCA_005883865.1 Candidatus Segetimicrobium genomatis | reverse complement strand
TGCGGCCCTCGCGACGGTGATCGCCGCCCCGCCGGGCCCGGCCCGGGTGGGCTCCCGGATGTTCGTGCCGGAGGAGGGCCAGGGCAGAGGTTCGCTGGGCGATGCCGCCCTGGATGCCCGGGCGGCGGGGGTGGCGCGAAGCCAGCTCGCCGAAGGGCGGACCGCCATCGTGCCGGTGGAGGTCCCGGGAGGACGGATCGAACTGTTCGTCGAGGTCCTGACGCCTCCCATCCCCCTGCTCGTCTGCGGCGCCGGCCACGATGCCCTGCCGCTCGTCCGCCTGGCGCACGAACTCGGGTGGTGGGTCATGGTCGCCGACAGCCGGCCGGCGTTCGCCACACGCGAGCGGTTCCCCGAGGCCGACGAGGTCCACCTCGTCGAGGACCGCGGGGTGCCCACCGCGGCCCGGATCGATCGTCATACCTTCGTGGTCGTGATGACCCACAACTTCCTCCACGACCTGGAGATTCTCCGCGGGCTCCTGGCCACGCCGGCGCGGTACATCGGCCTCTTGGGCCCGCGCGCCCGCACCGAGAAGTTGTTGGCCGAGCTCGCCAAGCAGGGGGAGATCCTCGACGACGCCCAGCGGACGCGGCTCTACGCGCCCGTCGGGGTGGACACCGGCGCCGACTCCCCCGAGGAGATCGCCCTCAGCATCGCGGCCGAGATCCTGGCGGTGCGCAACGGTCGACCGGCGGCATCGCTTCGTGATCGGCGGGGACCGATCCACGCGGCCGTGCCCTCCTGAGCCCACCGCGCGCGATGATCTCCGCGGTCGTCCTCGCCGCGGGCCGTTCTGTGCGGATGGGGACGCCCAAGCTCCTCCTGAAGCTCTCCGGCCGGAGCATGGTGCAGCGCGTGTTGGACAGCGTCCGCGGATCCCGTTGCGACGAGATCGTGGTCGTGTTGGGCGAGGCCGCCGAGCGGGTGGGCGCGGAAGCCGCCGGAGACCGCGTGCGGTTGGTGGTCAACGAACGGTATGGAGAGGGGATGGGCACGTCGCTCGCGGCGGGCATCGCGGCGCTCGGACCGCAGTGCGAGGCGGCGGTCGTCCTGCTCGGGGATCAACCGTGCGTGACCGCTGGGATGATCGACGCCCTGATCGACGCCCATCGGAGGACCGGGAAGCCGATCGTCGCGTCCCGCTATGGGTCGGTGATCGGCGCTCCGACCCTGATCGGCCGCGCGCTGTTCCCTGAAGCCCGCCGCCTCGCCGGGGACAGTGGTGGCCGGGTGCTCATCCAGCAGCACCCGGACCTGGTCGACGAGGTGCGCTTCCCACCGGCGGCGGCGGCAGATGTCGATACCCCCGAGGAGTTTGCGCGCCTCAGAGCGGCGATCGAGAGGGACACCCCGCCCACCACCCCGCGTTGAGGCGTCCCTCCGGACGTTGGCGTGTTTGCCTGCGCGGAGCGCCCGGCTCGTCTGTTGGTCCCTCAAATTGAGTGTCCGATCGCGCAGCGTAGTGGGCAATACACAGGGCGAGGTCGATCGAGTCATCGGCCTCTCTGCCAAGTTGACGCGATGACGGTGACACATGTCTGCCCGAGGGTCTCGGGCTCTTCTTGCGTCCGCGGGGGGTGGTGAGTGACGACATCGGGACGGGCCGAAAAACTGGGCGAGATCCTGCTCGCAACCTCGCTGATCACATCCGAGAATCTCAATAAAGCCATCGCAGCCCAGGCCAAGACCGGCAAGCGGCTGGGGCAGATCCTGGTCGAGCAGGGGGCGGCCACCGAGGATGACATCGCGTGGGCGCTGAGCAACCAGCTCATGTATCCCTACATCTTTATCAGCCGGGACATCATCGACGATGAGGTCGTCCGGCTCCTCCCCGAGGCGTTCCTGCGGGAGCACCGCGTGCTGCCGATCCAACGGTTTGGCCAGCAGGTCACCCTGGCGATGGCCGACCCCACCGATGAGCACACGGTGGATGAGGTCGCCGCCCAAACCGGGCTCCAGGTGAACCGGGCGGTGGCCCTCGCGTCGAACATCGAAGCGACGCTGCGGCAGATGCCCTCCCAGCAGCCCAGGACGGCCAAGCGGCGGCCCCAGGGCCCGGAGGCCCAGTACCTCAAGTTCCATCTGGCCCATGCGTTGAATGAGGGGGCCTTTGAAATCCACTTCGACCAGGCCGGCGACGGCCAGCACCGGGTGCGGTACCGTCTGCAGGGGATCCTGGTCGACCGGGCGGGCCATCCGGAGGAGCTCCACGCCGGCCTCATCCGGCACCTCCGGGAGTTCGCCGGTCTCGGCGACGCTCCGTCCGCGGCCGCGGCACTGACCGTCAGCATCGGTGAGGTCGAGGTCCGCGCCATCGTCTCCGTCGTTCCCGCCACGAAGGGGCCCGCCGCGACGATCGCGCTGTATCCGTATCGCAGCGCGGTCCCGGACCTCGTGCCCCTGGGCGTCGGTCGGAAGACCGTGCAGGCGTTGCAGGGAGCGCTCGCGGGCGCGCACGGAGCGCTGCTCATCGGGTGCGCCGATCCACTCGTCCGGTCGACGCTGATCCGGGCGATCCTCCATGCGACCCCCCGGGAAAAGGTCTGGGCGCTCGAGACCCTGCCGGTCTTCCGGCATCCCGGGATCACGCAGACGCCCATCGATGCGTCCGCCCTGGCCGCCCCGCTGCTCGCGGGACCGTTCGGGGCCGGGTCGGATCTCGTCGCGGTCGATGACGCGTCCCATGCCGCGACGCTGGTGGCGGCATTCGAGCGCGGCCGCGCGCAGCGGGTCATCGTGGGGCATCCCCAGGACGATGCGGTGGGGCTGATCGCCCAGGTTCTGGACGCCGCGGGGAGCGCGCTGGTCGCATCCACCCTGGCAGGCGTGCTCGCGGCGCGGCCGATCCGGCTGCTCTGCCCGCAGTGCAAAGAGCGGGTTCGACACGGCTCCGCGGCGAACGGGCGGCACACGTTCACCCCGCGGGGGTGCGCGGCGTGCAGCCTCACGGGATTTCGAGGCTACCGCGTCCTGACCGAGATGTGGCTGCCTCGCGCCAAGGACCGCGGGTGGATGCGCGGCAGCCCGCGCGAGACGGCGCTGGCCCGCCTCGGCCAGGCCACCGGGCCCTCGATGCGCGGGCAGGGACACGCGTTTGTGGACGATGGCCTGACCTCGGTCGCCGAGCTCACCCGGGTTCTGGAAGGATCTTGATGGACGTTACCGATCTCCTCGTCAAAACCAGGGACATGGGGGCGTCGGACCTGCACCTCACCGTTGCGTCCCCCCCGACCATGCGGGTCAACGGCAAGCTCACCCGGTTGAAATCTGCCGCGCTCACCCGCGACGAGATCCACGCGATGCTGTACGACCTCCTCAGCGATGAGCAAAAGGCCCAGTACGAAGCCACCCACGACCTGGACTTTTCGCTGGAGTTGGGCAACGTCGGACGGTTCCGGATCAACGCGTTCTTGGGCCGGTTGGGCCCGGGGGTCGTTCTCCGGCTCATTGCGTCCAAGATCAAGTCGCTCGACGAGCTCGGCTTCCCGCCAATCCTGAAAGATCTGTCCGTGCAGGAGCAGGGGTTGGTGCTCA
>VBAO01000166.1 GCA_005883865.1 Candidatus Segetimicrobium genomatis | reverse complement strand
CCGTGCTAGGTGGGGAGCTAGCGGTTCCCTGTACCCGCAACCCGCTACAGCGGGGCTGAACTCCCGCCCGAGGCTTCACCCTTCAGGGCCGGGTCTGTGCAAGCGGCAAGGAGGGCCGGGTCCCGCGCAACGAGATCTTACCAAACCCGCCAGGTCCGGAAGGAAGCAACGGTACGTAAGGCGTCTCGTGTGCCGCGGGGATACCTGGCCGGAGCTGGCTGCATGGGAACCGCCTGGAGGAGGTTGTCGACGGCGGGTGCACGGCCGAGAACGCGCTCAGGGAGACGGCAGCCGCGTCATGTAGAAGAGCGCCAGCGCGCCGAGGTTGTTCACCCCGTGCGCGATCATGCCCGGTACGAGCGACCCCGTGAACTCGTAGAGGTACGCCAGGACCATCCCCAGGATGAGGATGGGGAGGAATTCCACGAGTTGCAGGTGGGCGGCGGCGAAGAAGACGGCGCTCGTCAGGACCGCGGCGTGGCGGTTCATGACGTGACGGAGGGCGCCGTAGGTCAACCCCCGGAAGAACAGTTCTTCTCCGATGGGCACCACGACGGCGACCAGCACCACCAGGGTCGCCATCTCGGCCGGCGCGCGGAACTCCTGGAGCATGCGGAAGACCGGCGTGTCGGCCTCGCGCTGGCTGATCAGCTCGGCCGCGGCCTGCTGCCCGACGAACAGGCCCGTCGCGAAGACCGTGATGTTCTGTCCGATGAAGTTGCCCGCGAGCGCCGCGCCCGAGGCGATGGCCGCCGCCAGGAGCCGGCGCGTCCAGGCGCCGCCCGTCACGCCGAGGCTCGCGGGCCGGAGGCGGTACTTGACCAGCGCGACGTAGAGGGACACCCCGCCGAGCGCGATGTTCTGCACGAGCATCACGGCGACGATGCTCCCGAACGGAGACAGGAAGCCCCGGCGGACCGCCCAGGACTCGAGGAGGATGGCGATCGGCAGAATCGCCAGCAGGAAGAAGACCGGCACCGCCACGACCTCGCTGAGCCCCCAGGTCGACCCGCGGGAGGGCCGGGCGATCAGATACGCGGGGGACGCCAGCCCCGCCGTCACGAGCGTCACGGCCGTCCAGATGCGGGCTGAGGTGCGCGGCAGGCGCGCGCGGGCATCGCGATACACCAGCGCGGTCGCCACGACCGCGAAGGCGGAGAGAACGTACCACCCCAAGGTTCCCACGCCGGCGGCACCTCCAGGAGTGCCCGTATGTTTCGGCGAATACGACCCAAGCCCTGCGTGAGGTGACCTCGGTGTCGCACGTCTCCTTCTACCGGAAGTGGCGGCCGCAGACCTTTGAGGATGTGATCGGACAGGAGCGTGTCACGCGGACGCTCCAGAACGCCATTGCCGCCCGCCGGTTCGTCCACGCGTACATGTTTTGCGGCCACCGCGGCACCGGCAAGACGACCACCGCGCGCATCCTCGCCAAAGCCCTCAACTGCGAGCGCGGGCCGACACCGACCCCCGACAACACCTGCACGGCCTGCCGGGCGATCGCGGATGGGGTGTCCCTGGATGTCATCGAGATCGACGCGGCGAGCAACCGCGGCATCGACGAGATCCGGGACCTGAGGGAAAAGGTCAAACTCGTGCCGGTGGAAGGCCGGTACAAGGTCTACATCATCGATGAAGCGCACATGCTGACGATGGAGGCGGCGAACGCGCTGCTGAAGACCCTGGAAGAGCCGCCCGCGCACGCGGTGTTCGTCCTGGTGACGACCGAACCCCACCGTCTCCCGTCGACGATCACGTCCCGCACCCAGCGGTTCGACTTCAAGCGGATTCCCCAGGCGGCGATCGTGGATCGCCTGCGGACGATGGCGGGCAGCGAAGGCGTGGTCATCGACGACGCGGCGCTGCACCTCATCGCCCGCGCGGCCGACGGGGCGCTCCGGGACGCCGAGGGGATGCTCGACCAGCTCAGCGCGTTCTGCCAGGGGCGGATCGCCCGGGCGGACGTGCTGGCGGTGCTGGGCCTGATCGAGGAGGAGGTCGCCCAGCAGGTCGCCGACGCGGTGATCGCCCAGGATGCGGCGGCGTGCCTCGAGATCGCCAACCGGGTCATCGTGGAGGGGCGGGACGTCCGGCAGATCCTGCGCAGCCTCACGGAGCATTTCCGCGACCTCCTCGTGATCTCGGTGGTGCAGGATCCCCGGGACATCGTGGAGACGAGCGAAGGGCGCCTCAAGGTCCTGCGCGCCCAGAGCGCGCGCTTCACTCCGGGCGCGCTGTTGCAGAAGATCCGGGTCCTGACCACCGCGGAGGCGGACGCCCGGTTCGCCACGCAGCCGCGGGTCGTTCTCGAGATGGCCCTCTTGAAGTTGTGCCGTCCTGAGATGGACCCGTCGGTCGAAGGATTGGCCGCCCGGGTCGAGGCCCTCGAGCGGCAGGCCGTCCGGCCCCAGGCGCCGTCCGGCCTGGACGCGCACCCCCCGGCCGGGGCGCCGGAGGGCGCTCCCGCCGAGACCCCGCCCCCGTCGGGCCGCGCCTCACGGCGCGGCCCCCGCGATCGCCCGTCCCAGGCCGCTCCTGAGGCCGGGGGGACGGACGCCGCCGTCCTCCCCGAGGCGGCGCCGCGATCCGGAGACCAGGGCGAAGCCCCGGCCTCCGGCATCGGGATCGATCTCGTCCGCGCCCGGTGGGGGCGCCTCATGGACGAAGTGAAGCAGCGCAGCCGGCCGATCCACGCCTTTCTCCTGGAGAGCGCCCCCCGGGCGGTCGAGGGAACGAGCCTCGTCCTCGCGGTCCGGCACAAGTTCCACCTGGAGAGCCTTCACGAGATCAAGAACCGCCGGCTCGTGGAAGAACTCCTGACCGCCGTGATGGGCGCGCCGCTCCGGCTCGGACTGGTGCTCGGCGAGGAGGACAGTGCGCTCGCCCCGCCCGCCCCCCCAGAGGCCGCGGGCGCGTCCGGGGGACCCGATGGGCTGGTCGAGGAAGCGGTGCGCCGGTTCGGCAACCCCGTCCAGGAGATCCGCCACCCCGAGTAACGGTTCCACAGACCTGGCGCGGGCCGTGCGGGGCGCTCGCCCGGAGCGGAGTGACGCATGTTCAACATGCAGAAGATGCTCAAGCAGGTGCAGAAGCTTCAGGAGGAGATGGCCCGGGTGCAGGAGGAACTGGCGCGCGAGCGGGTCGAGGCCAGCGCGGGCGGCGGCGTGGTCCGGGCCGTCGCGAACGGCCATGGCGATCTCGTCGAGATCGCCATCGATCCCAGCGTGGTGGATCCGTCGGACGTGGCGATGCTTCAGGACCTCGTCCTGGCGGCCGCCGGCGAGGCGATCCGGAAGGCGCGCGACCATGCCGCCGAGCGGATGAAGGCCGTCACGGGAGGCCTGCAGCTGCCGGGCATGCCGGGGCTGCCGGGCTTCCCCGGCATGGGGGCGTGAGCCGGGATGTTTTCCTACGCCCCCCCGCTGGCCCGCTTGATCGAAGAGCTGAGCAAGCTGCCGACGGTGGGGCCCAAGACCGCACAGCGCCTGGCGTTCCACATGCTTTCCATGGCGCCCGAGGACGCCGAGGCCCTGGCCGAAGCGATCCTCGAGGCCAGGCGGCGGATCCGGAACTGCTCGGTGTGCGCGAACATCACCGAGGCGGATCCGTGCGAGCTGTGCACGAACGCGCAGCGGGACCACGCGGTGATCTGCGTGGTCGAAGGCCCGCGTGACGTCGCCGCGATGGAGCGGACCCGAGAGTTCAAGGGCGTGTACCACGTGCTCCTGGGCGCGATCTCCCCGCTCGATGGGGTCGGCCCCGACGACCTCCGGATCGCCGAACTCCTCCGCCGGCTCGGGGACGAGACGGTGCGGGAGGTCATCATCGCGACCAACCCGCGGGTCGAAGGCGAGGCGACCGCGCTGTACCTCTCGAGGGTGATCAAACCCCTGGGGGTCAAGGTGACCCGGATCGCGCACGGCCTCCCCGTGGGCGGCGACCTCGAGTACGCCGACGAGATCACGCTCGCGCGGGCGCTCGAGGGGCGCCGGGAACTGTAGGGCCGCCCCCC
>VBAO01000165.1 GCA_005883865.1 Candidatus Segetimicrobium genomatis | reverse complement strand
CGCGCAGCGCGCCCTTCTGGATCAGGCAGACGGCGTTGGCCTCCGGTTCGCAGATGATCGCCCCGCGCGCCGCCCGGGCCCACCCGTTCTGAATGAACGACTTGATGCCGAGCATCATCCCTTCCTCGTCCGCGACCACCGCGAGGCGGATCCGTCCGGGCAACGCGACCCCCGTCTCGTGGATCGCCCGCACCGCGGCGATCGCCGCCGCGACCCCGCCCTTCATGTCGGCGGCGCCCCGCCCAAAGAGGCACCCATCGGCCACGATCCCCCCGAACGGCGGGACGGACCACAGGGAGGCGTCTCCCTCGGTCACGACATCGCTGTGCCCCTCGAGGATCAGGAGCGGACCCGCCCCCTGCCCGATCCAGTCGCCGATGACGTTCGGCCGGCCGGGCGCCGCATCTTCGCAATGGACCTCGAGCCCCATCCCCCGCAACTCGCCGGCCACCAGCGCCGCCGCCGCGGCCTCGTTGGCCCCCGGATCTTCCGGCCGGTAGACGCTCGGGGTCCGCACCAGGCGGGATGCCAGGTCGACGACGTACGGCTGCGACACCGCCTCCAGGACGGCATCGACATGGGACTCCAGATCGCGCATCGGCGCGGGGGTCAGTAAATGTTCGTCTGCCGGGCCCGGCCGGTGTAATCCCAGAAAACGCTCTTGAGCTCGGTGAAGAACTCCAACCCTTCCTCGGCCATCTCACGGCCGCCGATCCCGCTCCACTTGATGCCGCCGAAGGGGATCTGCGCTTCGCCCCCCACCGTGGGGGAGTTCACATGCACCATCCCGGCTTCGATCTCGTCCACAAACCGCATGATGGTGTTGGCGTCGGCCGCGTAGATGGACGAGGAGAGGCCGTAGCGGAGCCCGTTGGTCACCTTGAGCGCTTCCTCGAGCGAGCCGACCTCGATCACCGCGAGCACGGGGCCGAAGATCTCCTCCTGGGCGATCCGGTTGCCGGGCTGCACGTCTGTGAACACCGTGGGCTCGATGAAATAGCCGCCTGCGTACGCTCCCTCGGTGAGCCGCCGGCCCCCGCACGCCAGGCGCGCCCCGGCGGCCCGGCCGTCGTCGACGTAGTGAAGGACCGTGGCGAGCTGCCTCGCGTCCACGAGCGGGCCCATGCCCACGCCCGCTTCCAGGCCGTTGCCCACCCGGATCGCGCGCGCCCGCCCCACGATCCCGTCGACGAGCCGGCTCTTGACGTCCCGGTGGACCACGCACAGGCTGGTGGCGGTGCAGCGCTGGCCGGTGCTCCCAAACGCGCCCTGGACGATCCCCGCCGCCGCCAGCTCCAGATCGGCGTCGGGCATCACGACGACGGCGTTCTTCCCTCCCATCTCACACGTGACCTTCGCGAGCCGGCGGGCCGCGCGGGCGTACACCTCTCCCCCGATCTCGCAGGATCCCGTGAACGACACCGCCCGCACCGCGGGATGAGTCACGAGGGCGTCGCCGACCTCCGGCCCCGGTCCCACCACGATCGTGAGCACCCCCTTGGGCAGGCCGGCCTGCTCGAGGATCTCCAGGTAGCGCTGGGCGACGAGCGGGGTCAGCGAGGCGGGCTTGAGCACGACGGCGTTGCCGGCCACCAGCGCGGGCGCGGCCTTCCACACCGGCTCGGCCCACGGAAAATTCCAGGGCGTGATGATCGCCACGACCCCGAGGGGCTGCCGGAGGGAAAACAGGATCGTGGTGGGCATCTCAGAAGGGCGGGTCTTGCCGCCGACCCGGAACCCCTCGCCCGAGTACCACTCAAGCAGGTTGATGCCTTTGAGCACTTCCCCTCTGGCCTCGCTGAGGATCTTGCCTTCCTCGCGGGTGAGCAGCGTGGCCAGTTCGTCCACGCGGGCGCGGGCGAGCTCCGCCGCACGCGCGAGCACGCGGCCCCGCTCCGGCGGGGGGGTGGCCCGCCACACGGGATAGGCCTGCTCGGCCAGCCGCACGGCCCGCATCGCGTCGTCGATCGAGTGCTGGGGAACGTGGGCCAGCACGTCGGAGGTGTCCGCCGGGTTCGTGTCCACCATCACGCGGGTTTGGGTGGTACTCATGCCTCCCTCCTTCTCCCCCGCGGCCGGCGGGTGGGACCGCACGCCGGGCGGGGGCGCCCCGCGCAATGTCCGCGCGTGGCGGCTTGCCTTTTCGCCCCAGGAATGTCCGCCAAAGGAATGCGCAAGTCCTGCCCGGGAAGTCCCGGCGCCCCCCTCGGCGTTTTCCATCTTCGGGGCATGGGGCGGGCGAGGAGGCTGATCGGTGCACGGACAACCGCTCGATGAAGCGCGCGCGACGGGATTCGCGTCTCCTCCACCGCGCAAGGTCCGCGGGGCGATCATCGATGTCCACACGCACGCCACGGAGCCGGCCACCAACCACGAACTCATCGAGGCGGCGCGCCTGTACGGGATCACGACGCTCGTGGTGATCGCGCCCCTCGATGACGGGCTCGCCCTCCAACGTCGATACCCCCGCGAGGTCGCGTTGGCCGTCGGGCCTATCCTGTCAACGCCCGGACGGCAAACGACGCTCCTGGACGATGCTGTGGAGATCGTGCGCCGCGCCCGCGGGCACGGCGCCCCACTCATCAAGTTCTGGTTCGCTCCAAGGATCCGCGACCGCCTGGACTTCCTGCTGGACTCCCCCCGCCTGGATCCCGTGTTCCAGGCCATCGCCGACGAGGGCCTCGGTATCCTCGTGCACGTGGCGGACCCCGACCGGTGGTTCGAGCGGAAGTACGACCCGGCGAAGTACGGGACCAAGGCGGATCAGTACCCGATGCTCGAGACGCGGCTCCGGCAGTTTCCCACCGTTCCGTTTCTCGCCGCCCACATGGGCGGCGATCCGGAGCACCTGGACCACCTGGCCGGCCTGCTCGGGCAGTACCCCAACCTCTATCTCGACACCAGCGCCACCAAGTGGATCGTTCGCGAGTTGGGACGGCAGCGGACGGCGGCCCGCGAGTTCTTTCGCCGGTGGGCGGACCGGATCTGCTTTGGGACCGATCAGGTCGTGGTGAAGGAATCAGACCGCGTCCGCTACACG